>CANKKB010000018.1 GCA_947482555.1 Burkholderiaceae bacterium
AAGTAAAAGCATGGGCCTAAAATGCCGCCCAAAATAATTGCCAGGCGATTAAGGGCGGTCTTTACTTCTGTAAAGGTCAATAAGAAAAATAAAGGGTTAATAAAAACCAGCCCCAAGGCAATCCAATTAGGCACAAAACCAGCTAACAAATAACCTAAAATTGTTGCGGGGAAACTAATTGCCCAACATAAAATACCAAGTCCTAGGTAATAATGCAAGCGATGCTTTGATTCAATTGCCTGAAATTCCCGCATCGATACCGCCCAAGCAGTCATCGCTAATAAATGCACAGAAGCATAGAGCTTTCGATTCCGATCACGCGGATGTAACTGTGGAAACAAAGTTACTGTCATCGTAACGAAGCGGGTTGATGTCAGAGTTACAGCTAGGATAATTGCTACCACTGATGATCCAGAAAGTACCATATCTAACAACACTACTTGGCCGGGCAAGGCAAACATCAATAAAGTACTTAATGAGGTAAACCAGAGATCGACATTATTTGTCTTAGCCATTGCGCCAAAACCCAGCATACCGGAGAACAGAACCATTGCGGGAGCACCAGAGGCATACCGAAAGCCACTCCAAAAGGCCTCTTTACGATCAGCAAAACGCGCTTGCCCATTTTCATTCAGCTCTTCAGAGCCCGGCGTTAGAAAGGGTTGTGGGGTGTGTGGCGGAGGTGAAGCAGCAGTCATAAGCTAGATTGTAGGTTCTGCTTGTAAAGCCCACAGAATATGCTCGCGTACTAAATCATCTGCACTATCTAATGCATGAGTTAAAGTAAATTTTATTTCAGCACACTCGTTTAAATTTAATGCGGCATTAGCCAGCGCATTCCCCATGGCTACAGCTAAATTACGCCGCCAGCGACTATATCCAATCCGCCGAATTGCACTCCCTTCATGTCGCTGCTCAAACTCGGCTTCAGTCCAAGACCATAATGCCAATAAACTTTGCTCGCCTAGGCCGTAGCGCTCTACAAAATCAGGTACGCTGGAGCGTTTAGCAAATTTATTCCATGGACAAATTAATTGGCAATCATCACACCCGTAGATCCGGTTACCCATCGGTCGTCGAAATTCAAGCGGAATTGCAATAGGATTTTCAATCGTTAAGTAGGAAATGCATTTACGTGCATCCAGCTGATAAGGCGCAGTAATTGCTTGTGTAGGGCAGACATCAATGCAGGCGGTGCAAGTGCCGCAGTGCTGTACTTCCTCAGAGTCGACAGGTAGAGCAAGATCAACCAAGATTTCACCGAGAAAAAAGAAGGATCCCGATTCGCGATTTAAAAGTATGGTGTGTTTTCCACGCCAACCTAAACCCGCTTTACGCGCAAGCTCTACTTCCATTAAAGGCGCTGAATCGGTAAAGACGCGATATCCAAATGGGCCGATTCGGCTTTCAATTGCTTTGGCAAAATCATTTAAACGGCTACGTAATACTTTGTGATAATCGCGCCCCCGAGCGTACATCGAAATGACTCCGGCTCGGGGGTTGGCTAATTGCCGCCATTCTTGGTCTATGTCATGATCGTCGGGTAGATAGTTCAAGCTGACGCAAATGACACGAACTGTGCCAGGCAAGAGTAATTTTGGATCTGCTCGCAAAAGTGCATGGCGACTCATATAATCCATGTGTCCGTGGCGACCTTCAGCTAACCATTGATGTAAGCGCTCTGTGGCCTCACCGAGGTAGGTGTCGGTAATACGCAAACGGTCAAAGCCAAAAATAGTGGCTTGTTCATGTAACCATGCAATATTCATATCAAAGTACACATTGAATCAATTAAGTAAACATTGTAGGCAGGAAAGCGAAACGGGTGATCTAGCTAGATCCCTAGGCCAAGCGCTGGCTCAATATTTCAAGGAATTACCCATCGGACACCTCAATCTGGCGTTGAGCGGAGAATTAGGCGCTGGTAAAACGAGCTTTGCCCGTAGCCTCATTCAATCCTTGGGGCATCTGGGTAAAGTGAAAAGCCCTAGTTATACTTTGTGTGAACCCTATTCGATCGCGGTAGCGCAACACTTGATTGCTTTGCATCATTTTGATTTATTTCGCATGCGTAGTGCCTTGGAATGGCAAGAGGCTGGTTTTACTGATTTATTTGCCGCGCCCGGCCTTTGTTTGGTTGAATGGCCAGAAAAAGCGGGGGGTACGCTGCCCGTCTTTGATCTCTCTATTGCGCTTAAGGCACGGCAAGCCGAATGTGAACGCGACATTGATATCACGGCACACTCTCCCGCAGGGCAAAGCATCTTATTAAAGCTTGAAAGCCTAAGTTAAACGTGATGGCTAAAACTTCTTCAGTTAATCAGATGAAGCGTCGCACCTTAAGACGGTCTGCTAAAGCAGTTTTGGGCTTAGGGGGATTGCAAAAGGTAGGATTTTTAATTCTACTGGGCGTCAATGAAATTGCATACGGCGCCAAGATTATGGGAGTGCGAATTTGGCCCTCCGAAGATTACACTCGTATTACCTTAGAGTCTGATACACCCTTGCCAATTACGCAACAGATGCTAACGAATCCCGATCGACTAGTGGTTGATGTACAGGGACTAGAACTCAATTCCACCTTAAAAGATTTAGTAGCTAAGGTGAAGCCGAATGACCCTTATGTGTCACAAATTCGGGTAGGCCAATTTCAGCCCAATGTAGTGCGCTTGGTATTTGACTTAAAAGAGCCTGTTAAACCACAAATTTTTACCCTTGGCCCAGTTGCTGAATACCAATACCGCATGGTCTTTGATCTTTATTCAGCCACCCCACCCGACCCCTTAATGGAGTTAGTCAAAAATAGTGCCCGTAAAGAAAAAGCCCTTGAGCAATTAAATACGCAGCCCGATTTAATTGCTGAGTTTGCCAATAAAGAATTACCGCCCAATAAAAATTTGGCTTTACCAAATAAAGAGGCTGGCACTAGTCGCTATAAACGCTTAATTACAATTGCCATTGATCCAGGCCATGGCGGTGAAGACCCTGGCGCTATTGGAGCTCGTGGCTCGAAAGAAAAACAAGTAGTACTAGCAATCGCCAAGCGCTTAAAAGAAAAAATCGAGAATGTTCCCTATATGCGCCCCTACCTCACGCGAGATGGCGATTATTTTGTGCCACTCGGGGTGCGAGTTCAGAAAGCACGCCAAGTGCAGGCTGATTTATTTGTTTCAATTCATGCTGATGCATTTATCCAACCGCATGCCAAGGGGGCTTCGGTATTTGCGCTCTCACAACAAGGGGCTTCCAGTACTGCTGCCCGCTGGATGGCGAATAAAGAAAATGCCTCTGATTTAATCGGTGGGATCAACATCAAAACTAAGGATGCACAAGTGGCCAATCTTCTCTTAGATATGTCGACAACGGCACAAATTAAAGACTCCATGCAAGTAGCGCAGGCCATACTCCAACAAATTGGTGGGTTTGCCCCCCTACATAAAGGCAAAGTAGAACAAGCCGGCTTTGCGGTCTTAAAAGCACCCGATATTCCCTCCATTTTGGTAGAAACAGCCTTCATCAGCAATCCAGAAGAAGAAGCCCGACTGAATGATGAGGCTTACCAGGATCGCATTGCCGATGCCATTTTGAAGGGAATTAAAGACTACTTTGCTAAAAATCCACCTGTGGCGAGACGCGTTAACTCCTGATTCATTGGGGTTGGTCGCAATCTTCAAGATGTCCCGCCACAAATTGCTATAATTTCTTTCTTTCTGGGTCGGTAGCTCAGTCGGTAGAGCAGCGGACTTTTAATCCGTTGGTCGTGGGTTCGAATCCCGCCCGACCCACCAAGCCTCTAGAGTAGATCTAGGGGCTTTTTTATTTTCCAAATTATTAAGCATGGACTGTAATTCTCATGCCTAAGGCGCCAAGAACCTTGGATACAGTATCAAAACGGGGTTTTGTATTGGGCTTGAGTGCTTTATACAAAGCCTCTCTAGTAATGCCACTAGATTTAGAAATCTCCGCCATGCCTTTTGCCCTAGCGATATGTCCCAAGGCAGTCGCCAATTCGGCATCATCACCATCACTAATGACTTGATTTAAATACTCAGTCATCGCACGCTTACTTTTCAGATGGCGAGTCATGTCAAATTCAGCTAAACCACTGACTTTTATTTTCTTTTCTATTTTTACGGTTTTCATTTAATCCTCCAATAGCTTGGCTAATTTTTTTACCACTTTAATATCATTCGATTGACTGGACTTATCCCCGCCACCCAGCATCACAATAATCGTTTTTCCCCTCACCACGTAATACATGCGCCAACCTGGTCCAAACTTTTCCCGCATTTCATAAACGCCATCAGTCAAAGCCTTAACATCTCCTAAATTTCCTAATCTAGCCTTATCTAGGCGCCTAGCTAATCGAATTCGGGTTGATAAATCTTTAAGGCCACTTAGCCACTCAAGGAAATCGTCAGTTTCTAGAACTTTGTACATGAGCTATTGTATTCGATCGATTACAAGATGTCAAAGAGCCATAACTGGATAATTCTTAGCCAGTTCGAATCCCAATTCGGTCACCAATTCGCCAATAAATCCATTACACACTTCATTACACACCGCATTTTGACGCTTGTAAGCTATTGAATTTACAGTGTTTTTAGGTGGAACAATATTCTTTTAATCCGTTGGTCGTGGGTTCGACTTAAAGCAAAGCGAAAAGCGGTGGACACTAACTTTGTGAAGCAAAGTTATGTGGGAGCCAATCCCGCCCGACCCACCAGTAATACAAAAGCCCCTGAGTGAAAGTTCAGGGGCTTTTTCTTTATATTGACGGGGCGGATTAATAACCAAGTGGTATTGCTCAATTTACGGTTGAATTATTCTGACGCCGCCGCCAAAATGGTTGATCGGCCCAACGCGTCTGAATACCGTAGTAATAATTTCTTTGAGCTAGATAGCTATCCCAAAGCTGTTGCTGCTGTTGGCTATATTGCTGAATAAAGCGATTATCCAATTTTAGAGAATTATCAACTTCATCTGTCAACGCATAATGAATGAGGTGACCTGCATGACTGCCGGTTCTTAGCGCTTTATCAATGCCCCGCGATGACAGCGGGTCATAGGCCTGCGCTGCATCACCTACAGCCATCCAAGCATCTCCACAAAATTCTCGAAGACGCTGAGTATTCGCAGGCGCGCCCCGAATTGCCCCGGATGCCTCATATGCACTTGCCTGCAAAAGAGGGGCAATTTGCGCGGTCTCTCTTAATAGCCCGTTAAATCCTTCTGGACTCGCTGCTTTTTTTCCATCTGGCAAGTCCCTATCAGTGTAAAAAACAACTAAGCGCTGATTTTGTTTATTTTCACTAGTGGGTACGCGATTGGTATACCACCAGCCGTTTGCAACCGCCTCAATACGAGTAAAGTAATCATCGTCCTCCGTTTCGGTAGAAAACCATTGCGCATAGGCAAATAGCTTGTCTTCATTCCCAACAATAGGAATGTCAAGCATCCTACCAAGCACAGCACGACGACCCGAGCAATCGACTATATAGCGCGCACGATGATGCTCTACCTTCGAGGGGGTACTTAAAATAATATCCCAGTTAAATCCTGACTCGGAACTGCGGGCACAAGAATCAAAACTGACACCCCTCTGCAATGATGCGCCTAACTCCAAAGCATGGAGACGAAGTGCCTCATCAAAAGCAAGTCGGTTGATACACAAACCAAATCCTTTTGCAGTAAAAAAGAAGTCAGCATGATCTTGCTGTTCACTAGACCATGTGGAAATATTGCCGGCAGTTTTATATACGCCTATGGCATTACTGTCTGGAGAATCCAGGTCGCCTAAAAAGTGGCTCACGATATCAACTGAAGCAGGTGGCAGCGACTCACCTAATTTATATTTAGCTACTGACTGTTCGTCCGCCAATAGGACGCGCTGACCAAGTGATGCCAAAGTAATCGCTGTTGCTGAACCAGCAGGCCCAGCACCAATGATGACCACATCCCAGCCAAAATTCGACACTACGTATTACTTACTTTTTGAAGGTGGCCGATTAAGATCTGGGCTGCGCTCATACTCAGTAAAGACCATTGCACCATTGTCTTTAACGAAGCCGCCATCTTTTGTTTTAATCGGTAACACCATACCCAGCTTTGACCAGGCATATTCCATCTGGTTAAATCCATCGGTATCTGACAATGGCTCGCCATTAGCATCATAGCCCCTGAACCATTCTCTATAAGTACGAGTTTTATTTTTTCGATCGTACTCAAAAACAATATCCGGACGTTGAGTCGGCCACCATGCAATATTGCAAGACCAAAAATCACCATGCCATGGGCTTGACATATAGGCAGCTAAAGCACCTGGTTCGATATTCTTGGCCACTCTAAATGCCTCAGCAAAAAACTCACGGTAAATGATTAAATAGGGGAATTCAATACCAGGGTGAAAGCCGCCGCCAATAGTAGGCTCTAAAGCAGAAGCATCTAGAGCACGAGGTTGATCTTTTGTTGGTAACTTCTCCAGTTGGAGCGGCCGCTGTAAAGCCCCTACCTCAAAATTACCATCAGCCCATTCTTTAATATGATTTAACTGAATTGCAGTAAGTGCTAAAAATTGATTAGGGAAATGATTTCCCAACTGTTCATTTTGTTTTGGCTTACCAGCAGTACCCCACAATACGGGCATAAGGCTCCCCTGCTCAATCCTCTTAAACTCATCCTTTTTCCAGCTAGTTGGTTTTTGTGGCGGGGGTGGCATTAAAGAATCGACCAACCGGCCATTCTTACCAGCTGGATGACGCATCAACGCATACACCATCTGCCGCATGGATTTGCTCTTCTCAGATGGGTCTGTAAAAAATGCCATATACATTGGACTTAGGAGATTGCCGGCTTGCTTTGGACCATGCGCTACATTTTTGTGGTCCTTGGTAATCCCGGAGGCGTCTGCACTGACCCAACCATAATTTACAGCGTTAACAAAAATGGGGTAGACGTCTCGGTAAAAGTTGGTCTTTTGCTTGGCGTAAGGGTATGCCTCTGGAAATGCTTCGTATACACGATCCGTAATTGAAACTACGTGATACATATAAGGAGAAAATTTAGGTGGCGCCGTGACAATCCAGGCTCCTGCTTGTGGATTTCTAGTTCCTTCATCCGTTGGCGTTTTCACATTGTCTCGTGTACTCAAAATAGAACCATCTTTGAGCATCACTGTCACATCAATTTCACCACCACAGGTATCGTCCCACCAACCTGGAACATTAAAGTAAGCAAATTGATTGGTTAATGGATTCTTGCCATTCTCGGGGCCATTAGGAGGATTTACAAACTCGCTTGGGTTGGATAAGGCTACCTTCGGTGTTGTAACGCACGCCCCTTTACCTGGAGACGGAATAAATAAAAGTCGATCTTGCTCATCAAGACGCAATTGCCCAAGCTCAATTCCTTTAGCAGGCTTGTAAGCTACCTCGACATCTTTAGAAATGTCTTTCGGTGTAAACCCCTCATAACGTAATTGCCCAGGCAAAAAACTTTTTTCAACGCCTGTAAAAATATCACCCTTCATGACAACTGGCCCACTTTGGCCTGAGGCAATAGTTTGTACGCCTGGATCAATAATCAACTGAGTACGCTCAATTGGCTTTTTCCCGGGCTGAATAGATGGATTTCTTAATTGGGTAGGATCAAATAAATAGGCGCCCTGGAAAGCATAGTTTGCGGCCTTCATATTACGGACATGCACGCGCCAGCGCAAAGATTTCACCAAGTCAGATTTGGATGTGAGTTCACTGATCACTTTTCCATCAGCATCATAGGCATATACACGATAACGTTGTGCCTGACGTTTTAGCTTAGATTTACTATCGCGATAACTTCCGCCTTTGGGTCCAGGTCCATTACTACCTCCCGGATCAACAACAACGCCTGGGGCTTCAGGGCCAATAAAAAATTCATCGCTATCTCCCATTCGGGCCATACCGATACCAGGGTGAATGCGAATACTTTTGATTTTGCTTGACACTGTTTATCCTCGAAATAAATTAATCTTCACCACCCGAAAGCCAGAATGAAAAAACTCAATTACTCAATGAGGATTTAATAATTTTCCAATCAAGCAAGTTCATGGATGTAACGGTGTATTGATTGCCAAAATTTTCAATTTTGGCTTGTGTGACAGACCCAGATCTGGAGTAAGAGATTAGTGAAAAACCGCCACCAAAACTTGCCTTAATAGCCTTCTCAACAGCTACTTTTTCTGGGATAGCATTGCTATTGGCAAAGGAAAAACCGGCGCCCATCAGGGCGGTAGTCGCTGCTAAAACTTTGACAAACTCTCTTCGAGTGAAGCTCATCACTATTTCTCCAGTTGTAATGCACTTAACAACATATTTGATGAATTCTACAATAACTTAAATTAGTCCAATTGAGTCTAAAACTGGGGCTATAAACGCATATCTAGAAAGAGTTACGCTCATTTTCTGGGTACGTATCACCGTATAAGGTCGATTACTTTCCTTGGACGCTTTTGATGGGTGGGTACAACTTTTCATCCCTTGGTCGCGAGTTCGAAAACGAAGTTTCGGCGCAGCCAATCTCGCCAGAAAAACCATATAGAATAAGACTTTGCCGGCCGTTTCATAATCCTAGCGAGGAACAATTTCCTATAATCCGCTGTTTTTCCCATCGGGCCCATATAGATCTTGGCGTTTAAGCTGACAAGCTCTTTGCACACTTGGTGACTTTTTGTGAGTAATTGGTTCGACTCTGTGGGTGAGATTGAAAATCTTGGTAAGGCTACCAGAATTTGAGCCTGGGACCAAAAAGCACCAAATAATCTAGCTTTCACTCTACACTTGCACCAGTAGCCTTAACAATGATTCCCCAGCGATCATATTCAGATTTTATGAACTTAGTAAATTCTTCGATAGAACTCGGGTGAGGTATCGCTCCAATTGTTTTTAATTTTTCATTAAATTCAGATGAATTAACAATCTTAGTAATCGCTTGATTTAAGCGTACTCGCTCAGTCATTGGCGTACCTACCGGAGCACATACTCCAACCCAAGCAGCAACTTCAAAACCAGGAAACCCTGATTCACTAATTGTAGGCACATCTGGAAACATCGGCAAACGTTTGAGGGATGCTGCAGCTAAGATATTGAGCTTTTTAGCATCAATCAATTGCTTGGTCGCACTTACAGAGTCCATTCCAACTTGCACTTGCCCTGAAACAAGATCAGCCATAGCACGCGCACTGCCTTGGTAAGGAATATGGGACATTTCAAGGCCTGCACGCTTTTTCAAATCTTGCATACCCAAATGTGAAACAGTGCCATTGCCAGATGAAGAATACATAACAGTATCTGGATTTGCTTTTACATAAGCAATAAATTCAGTAAATGTCTTAGGTTTAAAGTCTGCATTGGCAACTAATACTACTGGTATATCAGCGACCAAGGCCACCGGCGCAATGTCTCGAAATGTGTCATATGGCACACTTTTATACAAATGAGGGTTAATTGCATAAGATGCAAGTGCAGAAAAGGAAATGACACTTCCATCTGCTGGAGACTTAGCAAGAATACCCAAAGCAATGCTTCCGCCCTGTCCAGGTTTATTTTCTACAATTACCGGTCTATTGATTTCCTTTGATAATTGTTGAGCAAGTACGCGTGCTATTAGATCAGTAGCTTGCCCTGGCGGAAAACCAACTAGCATCTGGATTGGCCGGATATTCGATTGCGCAAAACTACTTGAAATCGAAAAATAAATAAAAATTAAATTTAGTAAAGTTATTAAAATTTTATTATTTAAATTCATCATTCTGTTTTGCCTTATAAAATTAGTTAAAGCGGCTCATACTTTAATGTTTACTTAAATTTTTGCCAGAAAATCTACTATTACGTGATTAATAAAATTTGCGGCCTCTTTATCGGCACCAGCCGCAGATCGATGTCCATAAATTGAGGGAATTTCAATAAATTGCGCGCTAGGGATTAGCGCTGCTGCTGCTTGCGCACATTCTGATGGGTTATACAGATCCAAAGGGGGTGCGAGCACCAATGTTGGTGCGGCAATTGATGCCAACGCTGCATTGGTATTTCCACCAAATCTGGCAATTCCCCCCAAATCATGTGCATCGTAAGCGCGTGTTTGGGCTAGCCAATCAAAGGGGTCTGGGCTACTTTCTAAAAATTGATTCTCAAGTTCAGTAATGTGCCCTAATAAATCATCTTGAGAGGGGAAATTTTCAATTCTTGCAGGGGTTAATGGTGTTATGAGTTGAGTTAAAACTGGCCATAGCTGCTTAGCATCTTCTAGTGACCGAGCACGAGTACATGCCTTATCAATAAAAAGTGCGCGCCGAGATAACTCATTGACTAATTGAGACCAGCGCGATGTGCGGGCCATGGGAGTCATAGCTATCACACTATTCACAAAATCGGGGTAACTTACCGCCCACTGAAGAGCCTGCATACCGCCCATTGAAGCGCCAATTACACAATGTAATTGCGTTATCTCTAAAAGCTGAAGAAGGCAATATTGACTCTGCACCATATCTCGAATAGTGATAGCAGGAAATAAAGCGCCCGACTGCAAGAGGCTATTTGACGGAGAATTTGAAAGACCATTGCCAAGCGCATCGATCACAATGATATGTAAACGAGATGGATCCAGTGCCTTACCTTCACCGATAAGAAAATCAAGACGGTGATGTGAGCTGCCAATAGCGCAACAAGCAAGTACTGTGTTATTTCCTTCTGCGTTGCGAGACCCATGTTCGACCCAAGTAAGGTGGCAATCAAGCAAGGTTTTACCAGACTCAAGCACTAAATCACCAATCGAACATTCTTGATGTTCACGGTCAATCCAACCAGCTAAAAATGGAGGATGGCGCATTAGCTTAGTTCAAGAACAGCACGAATTACTTCTCCGCGTTTCATCGCATCAAACCCTTCATTAATCTTATCTAGTGGTAAGCGCAATGAAATCAGTTCGTCTAATTTCAAATGACCATCTAGATACAGCTTGGCAAGCCATGGGAAATCGCGTTGTGGCCTTGCTCCGCCATACGAGGATCGAACAATTCGTTTTTCTCCCATCATTGACCCAAATCGAATGCTAACTTTACGATTTTGCTCAGTTTTACCAAGAATGACAAGCTGTCCTCCGGGGCGGGTAATTTCAAATGCAAGTTGTAGGGCACTCTCAGCACCGGCTGCCTCAAATACAGCATCAGCACCCCTTCCTGCCGTTAAATCTTTTACCTCATCAATTGTTAGATCTCCTGCAATAACTAAGTGGGTTGCGCCAAAATTTTCTGCTATTTCAAGGCGCGCTGGATCTTGGTCAATCGCAATAATACGTTCTGCACCCGCAATCTTCCCACCTTGAATTGCATTGAGACCAACTGCTCCGCATCCAATAACAGCAATGGAATCTCCCGCTTGAGTTTTAGCCTTACGTACGACAGCCCCTACGCCCGTCATCACACTACAGCCTATTAAACAGGCGCGATCAAACGGAATTCCCTTGGGCACAACAATAGCTCCAGAATTCGGAACGACTGAATATTGGGCATGCGAAGAAACAATACCAAAGTGATATAGCGTTTCAGAACCTAATCGTAACCGCGAACTACCATCAAGCATCTTGCCACGCGGCTGTTCGCGCGTGAATGGCTCGCATAGTATTGGCTCATTACGATCACAGTAAAAACAATTCCCACAATGCGGGTTCCAAGAGGCAATGACATGATCTCCTGGTTTAATATTTGTTACATCTTTTCCAACTTCCTCAACAATGCCAGACCCCTCGTGTCCAAGTACGATTGGAAGTGGATAAGTAAGACTGCCCTGCATTACCTCAAGATCAGTATGGCACAGACCACTAGCGTAATTGCGTATAAGAACATCATCAGGTGCCAAAGAAATAAGCTCAACTTCCTCAATCTCTAAAGGCTCTGAAATTTTCTTTAAAATTGCCGCCTTAAATCGCATCTAAGCTCTAAGTGTTTTCTTGGTTGCGCCATCAAGAAGAACTGCAACTTTACGATCAACAGCGTCAGCATGTGCGGCTACTGCTGCGGCGTCCATATCCTTTAATGGCCTAGGTTCAAGATCAAAGTTTCCATCTAAATCAACGCCTCTACATAGCATTGCCGAATCACGCTGCTTAGTCTGGCGTACATGTGTTGGTATATAGCGAATGGCAAATCCTATACGGCGATTTAGCGAATTATTGGGTGCTGACCCATGGACTAATTTGATGTGATGTAATGACATTTCGCCAGGCTCAAGCATTAAATTAGCGGCCTTTGATTCATCCACCTCAACAGCAATTTCTTGTCCACGCGTTAACATATTATTTTCATCAAATGTATCAATATGGGGAATGTGAGACTCTAAATGCGTTCCTGGCATCACCTTCATACAGCCACTTTGTAGATTACTATCCGTAAGCGCAACCCAAGCAGTAACCACATCATCTGGCTCAAGCCCCCAATATGCTGCATCTTGATGCCAAGATACAAAACCTGGGCTCATCGGTTCTTTAATAAAAAAATTAGATGTCCAACAGAGAATATTAGGGCCAATAATATCCTCTACCGCATTCAAAATTTTTGGATGATGGACCAAACTATCGGCCCAAGTAAATAATAGGTGTGACTTAACTCGCATCCTACCTTGTAGTGGTGCTCCAGATAACTGCTCATAAACCTCTAGTTGCTGGCGATAGGAGCTCGCTTCTTGGAGAGTTATTACTCTCACAGGAGCGTAATAACCTGTTCGCTTATAAAAATCAAGGGTCTCTTTAGAGAGTGCATTAAGCATCAAAAACTCCTATTGGGTAAGAGGGATATTTGCTGTTGTTATTACCTTTTTCCAAAAATCAACCTCTTTTCGGGTATGCACAGATAAGGCATCAGGGCCTCGTTGTTCTGGTTTTACGAGGACATATCCCTGCTCAATCAACTTTCCCACAAACACACCATCAGACATAGCCTCGTTAAACTGTGCAAGAAGCCAATTTATCTGCGCTCGATCAGTACCTTTTGGGGCGTAAATACCGTACCATGTCGAGGCCTCAAATCCAGAGATGCCAGATTCGTTTAAAGTCGGTGCTAATGGCATTAGCGTCAAACGCTCGCGAGAAGTAACTGCTGTTGCAGTTACACGCTCACCACGAACCTGAGGTAAAGCAGTATTTGATTGATCAAACATACAGTCAACCTGTCCACTCATAATATCGGTTAGCGCTTGAGAATTTCCTTTATAAGCCACGTGCGTAACATCAGTTTTCAAAGAGCTTGCAAACAATGCTGCTACCAGATGTCCGGTTGACCCAACCCCCGCATTAGCAATATTAACTTTTCCAGGATTGGCTCTTGCATAATCCATTAAAGTCTTAATATTGGAAAGTCGATTTTCCCGGCCACAGATTAATACCATCGGCGTATCAGGAAAGCGAGCAACAGCGTCAAAATCTTTTACTGGATCATAGGCAAGCTGTTTATATAACCCTGGCGCTGCAGCCATATATCCGAGATGTCCCACCAGAAAAGTATAGCCATCAGGTTTTGACTTTGCTACCTTAGCCGAACCAACCGTTCCCCCTGCACCAGGAATATTTTCAATCACAATTAGCTGTTTTGCACCTCTTGACATGCGCTCTGCAAAATTTCGTGCAAGTGTATCAGTTGCGCCGCCTGCTGCAAATGGCACAACAAAGGTAATCGGACGTTCAGGATACTGAGCCATCACCGCAATAGGCATAAGAATGAGTAACATGGCAATGAGTTTAATTTTCATAAATGGCCTAAAAAAAATAGTTCGCTACTTGAACTACTGTCAATTTAGCACCAAATCCAAGTTTTATCGGTAGTTTTTCTGACCCTTTTAAGAAGCTGATCACCCCAAAGCAAGGGTATACCAGCACACCTTAATTTAAATATAAGCATATAGTTCTTATAACCACTTTTTCCCTTCGGCTTAATGTTCGTTAAGCGCCTTGTCTGAGATTGCGAATGCTCATAGTCAAGGGAAGTGGATGCGCGTACTGGAGTAGCGCATTTGGTAGCAACTACGAATATTTGCACCAGCGACTATGCCCTGTAATGCTAGTGCAGCTTATGGTGGCACTATGTCTCGTTTGATTTCTTCTACCAATCCTGCAATAGGAAAGATGAAGGCAATTCCTCCTATGGTTGAATAACTCTAAATAAGACTGAACGACTAACAATTTAGCAAAATAATTATTACAGCGTAAATAAGTTAAGTTGCTGTACTGCAATAAATAATTTTCTTGTTGTTAGTTCACATTAAGAGTATCTTAAACTTAAATCAAGTGTGTAGATTCTTATTAAAATCAAAAAATATTTTTTGAGAAAAAAACTTTATTAAAAAATAAAGGCTATAAAATGTTTAGTAAATTATGTTTTTCATTTTCATTGGTATTATTTTTTATATCAACATCTGTTTACGCTGACTTTCCAGATCGGCCAATTAAGATCGTTGTCCCCTTCGCCCCAGGAACAGCAACTGATCAACTGGCTCGAGCTATGGGTCAATCTCTAACTGCTCAAACTGGACAAATTGTTACCATCGATAATAAACCCGGTGGAAATGGTTTTATTGGTGCTCTATCTATTGCTCGTTCAGATCCAGATGGCTATTCTCTATTTCTTGGTGCAGGCACCACTCACTCTGCTGCAGAGCATTTATATAAAAACTTACCTTATGACCCAGTGAAAGACTTCTCTCCTATTACTGGACTCGGAAAAGGCTGGCAAATTCTTATAGTTAACCAAAATTCTCCAATTAAAAACGTACTTGACCTTATTAAATTTGCAAAAGAAAATCCTGGAAAGGTTACATTTGCAAGCGGGAATGGCTCTAGCCGAGTTGCTGCTGAACTATTTCAACAAATGGCTAATATCAGTCTATTACATGTTCCATATAAAAGTAATACCTTTGGAGTTACAGCAATCATGGCTGGAGAGGTAGATATGATGATCCCAGATACCGCAACTAGTCTTGCTTTAATAAATTCTGGAAAAATTCGTGCACTTGGTGTCTCTACCTTGCAACGATCAATTCTTCTCCCAAACGTTCCCACAATCTCTGAAGCAGGTTTACCTGGTTTTGAGATGGGATACTGGTTTGGTGTTTATGCCCCTGCTAAAACTCCTCAAGTAATTATTAACAAACTTAATCAGCTCTTTGCAAATGCTGCCGATAGCGAACCCGGAAAGCGATTTTATGAGAGTAGTGCAATTAATAAATTTATTACAACACCCCAAGGACTCGCAGAATTTCAGAAAGTAGAATCAGAAAAATGGGGCTCTACAATCAAGAAAGCGGGCATTGAAAAGCAATAGTTTAAAAAATATAATGGGGGAAAAATCTAGAGTAGCAATTTGTGGCATTGGCGAAACAAATATTGGAAAATTTCCAGGCGTCTCTTCTTTACAGAATCATGCTATTGCTACAAAACTAGCGCTTGAAGATGCTGGACTTAGTAAGACCGATATTGACGGCGTCCTAACTGTGGGGTCTCTAGTTGAAAATTGGCCTCATCATAGCGGAGCAGTCAGTGAATATTTAGGAATTAAACCAAAATATACCAACACTATGACTCAGGGCGGAGCTGGGTGCTGCACTATGATTCAAAATGCAGAAATGTTAATCAATGAAGGCGTATGTGAGACAGTCCTCTGCATTGGCGCTGATAACCAACTTTCGGGAATGACAAGAGAGTTGGCGATTGAAGCATTTGCCAAAAATAGGCACCCACAATTTGAGTATCCCCTAGGCCTTTCTACTCCTGCAGCGTATGCTCTTATTGCTCAACGCCATAGCCATGAATATGGAACTTCTCGTGAAACTCTGTCAAAAATAGCAGTAACGTCTAGAAATCATGCCATCCTTAATCCAAAAGCACAACTTAGAGACCCTCTTACGTTAAATGAGGCTATTAACTCCAAGGAAATTGCACCCCCTCTTCATCTAACAGACTGCTGTATATCCTCTGATGGAGGTGGTGCAGTCATAGTGACATCCCTTGAGCGAGCACGAGACCTTAGGCAATTACCTATACAACTTATGGGCTCAGGAAATGGTTTTAGTCATGAGCATATTTGCTATTCGTCTAATCTACTAACAAATGGAGTCATTCAATCTGGAAGAACAGCATTTGCTCAAGCAAATTTAACCCCTCAAGATATTGATATTGCACTGTTATATGACTGTTTTACTATTAGCGTAATTTTACAATTAGAAGACTATGGGTTCTGTGAAAAAGGTAATGCAGATGAATTTATTTCTAATGGGCGGATTGAACTTGGTGGTCAGCTACCAATCAATACCCATGGAGGATTACTTGCTTACGGGAATCCAGGACTTTCAGGAGGCATCTTCCATATAATAGAAGCCGTTAATCAATTGCGCAATACCTGCAATGATCGGCAGGTTGCTGGAGCGAAGGTAGCACTTGTTAGCGGAATTGGTGGAATCATGTCATATGCCTCTACGATCATTCTGGAGGCTTGAAAATGAATATACATTTGTTGCCAAAAATTATTCCAAATGAAGATACAAATCAATACTGGCAAAATATATCAAAGGGTAATTTAACTATTCAGCGCTGCTTTAAGTGCAATGAAATCTGGGCATATCCTCAAAAAGTATGCTGTAACTGCCTTTCAACAGATATTGAAAATATTAATTGCCGGGGCAATGGAGTAATTTATTCTTTCACAATAATACTTCGTGCCCCTACTCCCGAATTTAGCGAAAAAATTCCTTATGCTATTGGGATTATTGAACTTGATGAAGGTTGCAAAATAATGGCGGAAATTATTGGCCCATTATCGGAAATAAAAATAGATAAACGAGTAAGCATTGTTTACAGTAAATTAGATGACGTATTAGTTTTTCCAAAATTTCGTATTTAAAAGTTTATCTTTTAAATTATTAAAGCTATTAGTAAAGTTATGCAGTATTTATTAATTAACTTACTATATTTCAGTATTGACTTTAATTTGGAGGATTATGCATCAAAAATCTGACTCAAATCACCCTAAAATTGCTCAGGGGCCATTGAATGGTTTAAAAGTGTTGGACATTGCCACCATTATTGCAGGGCCAATGGCTGCAACATTGCTTTCTGACTATGGTGCAGATGTGTTGAAAGTTGAACTACCAATTAATGGTGATGGTGCTAGAGAGTTTCCTCCAATTAAAAATGGTAAGGGGCTATGGTGGAAATCAATTAATCGAAATAAAAAATTTATAACTCTTGACTTAAGAAAGCCAGAAGGTGCTGATATTCTAAAAAAGCTTATTGCTAAATATGATGTATTAATTGAGAATTTTCGCCCTGGTACGCTCGATAGATGGGGGTTGTCGTCTGAAGTTTTATGGGACATTAATCCACACTTAGTAATCCTCCGTACAACTGGATTTGGGCAAGATGGGCCCTATCGAAATAAACCAGGGTTTGGTCGTATTTTCGAGGCGCTAGGAGGTCTTACATTTATTACTGGCGAATCAGATGGCGAACCAATGCATTCAGGCTATCCCATGGGCGATGCGATTGGGGGTCTATTTGGTGCAATTGGGATTCTTGCTGCCCTATCTAAGCGAATGAGAAATCCTGATGCATTAGGCGAAGAAATTGATTTATCTATGACAGAGGGTGTATTAAGGATCCTTGATTTCCTGCCTATTGAATATGATCAGCTTGGAACTATTCGTTCACGCATGGGAAATTCAAGCCAATATTCCGCACCCTCAGCTGTTTATAGAACATTAGATAATCACTTTGTTTCCCTTTCAGGAAGTACGGATAGACTTTTTGCTTGCAATGCTAGCGCCATAGGGAGAGAAGACCTACTCAATGAGCCTAAGTTTTTAAATAACACTTTGAGGGTTTCTAACTCAAAGGAGCTAAATAAAATATTTTCAAACTGGATTGCAAAAAATACTTTAAGTGATGTACTAGATGCATTTGAAGTTGCTCAAGGCACTATTTCACCAATTAATTCAATAGCTCAAATTGCTTTAGATCCACAAATGATTTATCGCAAAGCGATTATTGATGTTGATGATGCAGATTTTGGATCAGTTAAATTATCTGGTGTGGTTCCGCGCTTTCGCAATGATCCATGTAAAGTGCGCAATACTGCTGGAAGTCTCGGTCAAGACAACTGCGAGATCTATAAAACAATTTTGGGATTGTCCATCAAAGAACAAGACGAATTACGTCGTAAAGGCGTAATTTAATTATGTTACTTACAAATTCTAAATTTGAAGTAAGTCCTGCTACTAAAAATACTTCATTTTAATCTTTTATATACTCGAGTCTATGAAGCTGAACGGTTTTTTAAGAAAGCATTCATAAGGCCTTGAGCTTCGTCACTAATCCGAACTCTTGCTAACCACTTTGCAGTTTCAAGGCGATTTTCGTTTATCAAGGCCCCGCCTGCAAGATATTGGATAAGTTTTTTACATTCAGTAACTGCTTGCGGTGCGGCATCAAGAAAAGCATTCACAATAGTAGTTATTGATCCATCAAGTCCATCAACAGGTGTAACCTCATCAATTAAGTTAATTTTTAGTGCCTCGAGTGCAGTAAAAATTAAACCTGTCATCCCGTAATACTGCATCGCTTTAATACCAATACGAGGCAAAAGATAGAGCGCAATATTGGCAGGAATAACCCCAAGCTTCACTTCTGTAATTCCGAATTTAGCATTTTCTACTGAGATTGCCATGTCACATACGGATATTAGTCCAACCCCACCAGCAAGTGCTGCTCCTTGAACCTTAGCAATCGTTGGTTTTGGACAAGAATAAATCTTATAAAACATATCAGATAAACGAGTCGCATCAGCAACATTTTCAGCCTCTGATGAGCCTACCATCGCATTCATCCAGTTTAGATCGGCACCAGCACAAAAACTCTTCCCATTTCCAGTAAGAATGATGACTCGAACCTTTGGATCAGCTCCCAATTTAGTAAATGCATCATCAATCCGAGCAATTAGATCGTCGTTAAAGGCATTGTGCACGGATGGGCGGTTTAATGTCAACGTAGCAACCCCCCGGGCATCTATTTGGGTAAGTAGAATATCTTCAGTCATTTTTATCCAATTGTTTAAAATAGGCGTTTATTAACAACGATATAAGAAACTTCGAAAAATAAAAACAATTCTTATAAATAAATAGGATATAGTATCCATTACAACCCTGATTTATATATTACATCTATATTTGAAAATGCACTACTCTGATTAGATCAAAGGCCTTATTCTAGAGTAATCTTAATCTTTCGCAGTACCAATAAAAAAAATTACACCTAGATTAAGTTTAAGTTAAATAGCAAAAACTATAGCCGTTAAAGTGGAGGATATTCAAATGGATACCTTGAAATATTTGACTTTACGTTTTTTTTTATTAGGCCTCATCTTATCTTGCTCAAATTCCATCGCACAACAAGATCCATGGCCTTCAAAGCAGATTAGATTAGTAGTCTGTTGTGCCGGAATAGTTGATGCCACAGCACGGATTCTTGCAGAGAATATCTCGCAATCTATAAAACAACCAGTCATAATTGAAGCTAAAATAGGTACCAGCGGGATGATTGCAGCTGATTATGTAGCGAAAGCTAAACCTGATGGTTATACCTTTTTAGTTAGCACTAATTCCACGCATGCGGCAAACCAAAGCCTTTACAATAAAATTCCATATGACTACATAAATGATTTCATTCCTATTAGTGGAGTTAATAAAGGTGTAATGGCGTTGGTTGTAAATCCTAATCTTCCAGTAAAAAACGTAAGGGATCTCACAGCATTAGCAAAAGTTAAGAGCGGTCAATTAACTTTTGGTTGGGCTAGCTCGTCCTCACGTGTAGCAATGGAGTTATATAAGCAAATTTCAGATATTGACGTTACCAATATCCCTTATAAAACGCTCCCTCAAGCAACAATTGATGTAGCAGGAGGTCAGGTTGACATGATGTTTTCTGATATGGTTACTGCTGCTCCTCTCGTAAAAGCAGGCAAACTTCGTGCATTAGCTGTTGCAGGAAAAAAACGTGTTCCAGCATTGCCAGATGTTCCTTCAATGGAGGAAGCGGGAGTTCAAGGATATGAGGTTACTTGGTGGACAGCTGTTTGGGCGCCTGCAGGGACGCCAAAAGATATAGTAAAGAAGATGAATTCTTTGATTGCTACTGCAATCAGCGCACCAAAAACTCAAGAATTCTTTCTCACAGCGGGTCTGGAACCTTTTGCTTCTTCCTCTGAGGAATTAATGGCATTTCAGATTGCAGAGCATAATAAATGGAGGCGTATTATTAAGGGTGCGGGTATAGTGCCGGAATAACCGTTCATCTACTCTTTATTGCCAAATCTGCGCTAGCGCCAATCGTTGAGTCATGAATAAACGCTAAAATATCAATGGAGGCATAGGCTACAGCTTGCAGCATTTGTTCAGTACGCACAAATTGAAGTAATAAATCCGCATTTGAACAATCAGGAAAATTTCCAAAATCAAATCTAGCGCAAAATGAAGGGGCATTTCTTTTCTCTGGGCGATTTAAGATAATGCGCTTTAAGGATCCATCTTGCTCAACTACCAAATATGTCATTTTATAGATCCTAAAATTTCATCATTATGCTCACCCAAGCGCGGCGGCCTAAGCCTAATCAGCGGCGTTTCTCCATCAAATTGAATTGGAGTGCCCACTGTTTTAGTCAGATGTCCATTTGCCATCTGCAAGTCTTGAACCCACCCCATTACAGTGGATTGCTTATCCGCTAAAGCAGCTGAATAGGAATTAATGGGGCAACAAGGAATGCCCGCTTTGCTAAATTGTTCTATCCAAAATTCTGCTGTATTACCTTGCAAAATGATCTCAATTAAGTCCTTTAATGCGACTTGATTTTTAGCTCTTAAAGCAGTACTGGAAAATCGCTCATCTTTCAATAGAGATTCCGTTTTAAGAATTCTACAAACTGTTTCCCATAAGGTTTGTGAACCGGCGCCAATGACCAAATAATCATCTTGTGCTCTAAATGCTTGATATGGAGCATTACGTGGGTTTGCAGAGCCCAGCTTAATAGGATCTTTACCAACACCAAAAAATTCACTGGTTTGCAACGCGCCAATTGCTAAGGAAGTACCCATCATCGGAATATCAATCTGCACGCCATGACCACTTGCAGCAACCTCCCGAAGTTGAGCGCAAATCGTCATTGCACCATATAGTCCAGCAGTAAAGTCGACTACGGGCACTCCGCACTTTACTGGGGCTCCATCAGCCTCACCTGTGACACTCATAATGCCACTCATAGCTTGGATGGTTACGTCAAAGCCCCCTTCCGCTGCTCTTGGGCCTACTTGGCCAAATGCAGAAATTGAACAATAAATTAATTTAGGATGTAAAGCATGTAAGTTTTGATAATCTAAGCCTAAGCGCTTCATCACACCAGGGCGGTTGTTTTCAATTAATACATCTGCGTTCATAATTAATTTTTTAGCTAAATCATTCTGTTTGGGATCTTTCAGGTCTAAACAGACTGATTTTTTATTGCGATTAAGAGAGGCAAAGTTTTCAC
>CANKKB010000019.1 GCA_947482555.1 Burkholderiaceae bacterium
GGTAATATGCGGCTCATTAATTCCAGCGCAAGCCCGCAAGAAGTGATGAATTTTGCCACCAAAGTCTGTAAAAACGATTTTTATTTAGGGGCTAGTTTTCTCTCTAAAAACAGTAAAGAGTATCGATTTAAATGCGTAAAAGCTGAAGATAATGAAGTGTTAACCCCCATCCCCGGCACCGTTATTCCTTCTGGCGAGCCGATGATGAGCCCAGCCGCTGTTAATAAATCATAACGAGTCTAACCTAGCAATAACGCATGTCCAGTTCTTTAATGAGTAGCCCCCCTGCAACCGAGGAGATACGGCAGGGCTTCGCTGCCTTTCCCACTGGCGTGACGGTAATTACTGGGCTTGATGCTACGCTCGCACCAATCGGCATCACGATTAGCTCCTTCAATACGGTTTCACTCAACCCCCCCTTAATTTTATGGTCGATTGCGCAGCAATCTCCCTTAGCAGCTGCTTTTGCCAAGGGGGCTAAACACATTATTCATGTGTTGAATCATGCACAAGAAGATCTAGCCATTACCTTTGCAAAGCGCAGTACTAATCAATTTACTCACGTAAATCATCAACTCAATCGCAGCGGCATCCCCTTCATACAAGATTGTGCAGCCCATTTTGAATGCGAAACCGTGGCTGTATACCCGGGTGGCGATCATCTCATTATTCTGGCTGAAATTCATGATCTTGCGCACGACCTAACCAAGGCTCCACTGCTGTTTCATCGCAGCCAACTATCGGGCCTCAAAAGCACTAACAAGTAGTAAAAGATTTTATTAATAAAAAGGATTGATATTTCATGATGCGACTCTGGGGCAGAAAAAGCTCAATCAATGTGCAAAAAGTATTGTGGTGTTTAACCGAACTTCAGCGCCAAGAGCAGCGTGATTTTGAGCGTATTGATGCAGGCTTACATTTTGGCATTAATACCACCCCCGACTATCTCAAGCTAAATCCCAATGGTTTGGTGCCAACCTTACAAGATGGCCAACTAACGCTGTGGGAATCGAATTCAATTTTGCGCTACTTAGCTCGTACTTATGATGCTGCTGGAACTTTTTTCCCCAGCGACAATCTTAGTCAAGCTAACTCGGATAAATGGTTGGATTGGCAAATTTCGACCCTCTGGCCTGCTTTACGCCTACCGTTTCTGGGGTTGACGCGCGTGCCAGAAGCGGAACGAAACTATGCCGCCATTAGCAAAGGCTTTACTGATACCCATCAATTTCTTGGCATCCTTAACACTTGCTTACAACAACACGCCTTTTGCTCGGGTGAGCGCTTTAATTTAGGCGATATTCCTTTGGCTTTGTGCGTTAATCGCTGGATTTTATTGGCAGAAACTTTTCCAGAACAATTATCGGCACGCCCACATTATGAGCACTTAGAAAAATGGTTTAAGCGTATTCAAACCGAAACTCAATTTGCCACCATTGCTGAAACGCAATTAGTGGCGAGTAAGCCGTAAATTTAAGCTTTGCTTGATTTAAATTTATTCGCGTGATGATCAGCGCCAATAAAGAGATACATTGCCGGCACGACAAATAAAGTAAACAGGGTACCAATCGATAGGCCGGTGAAAATAACAATTCCCATCGATTGTCTACCGGCTGCCCCAGCCCCAGAAGCAATTACCAAAGGCACTACACCCAAAACCATTGCTGCTGTGGTCATTAAAATTGGGCGCAAACGGACACTACTTGCTTCGATGATGGCTTCTAGTTTATTGCGGCCTGCCATTTGTAACTCATTCGCAAATTGCACAATCAAAATACCATGCTTACTAATTAAGCCCATTAATGTGACTAAACCTACTTGGGTATATACATTGACCGTAGTGAAGCCAAGATTAATAAAAATTAAAGCGCCAAATAAAGCGAGCGGCACCGAAACTAAAATCACTAAGGGATCGCGAAAGCTTTCAAACTGAGCCGCAAGCACTAAAAATACAATCAGGATTGCAAAGAACATTGTCACTAAAAACCCACCTGACTCAGCAATAAATTGCCGTGATGGGCCTGCATAGTCAATGTTATACCCAGTAGGGCCTGCTTCTTTGATGGCATTTTGTAAAAAGGTTAATACTTCGGCTTGTGAAACGAATGGGGTACTCACACCCGAAATCGTGGCCGAATTCAATTGTTGAAAATGGTTAATAGACTGTGGAACAACGCGCTGCCGAATCGATGCGATTGTACGGGCCTGAATCATACTGCCGTTGGGTGTACGAATATAGTAATCTAAGATTTGATCTG
The DNA here is from genome assembly GCA_947482555.1 of Burkholderiaceae bacterium. Lineage (GTDB taxonomy): Bacteria > Pseudomonadota > Gammaproteobacteria > Burkholderiales > Burkholderiaceae > Polynucleobacter. The sequence goes on from CANKKB010000019.1 coordinate 2,259, forward strand.
GGTTTAAGCGATCAACTTGTTTCACTTGCGGAATAACCCGATAAGATCTGCCAGCGACAGAAAAATAATTCACATATCCCCCGCCTAATGCGGCTGAAAGTGCGCTACCAACATCTTTTTGGGTCATCCCCAAAGCTGCAACTTTTTCTCGGTCTATTTCGAGCACATCTTGCGGTTTGTCAATTTTTAAATCGGTATCAACAAAGAAGAACATACCACTCTTGCGTGCTTTATCAAGTACAGCTTGCGATACTTCATTTAAATTATCGTAGGACTCCGTCGTATTAATGACTACTTGCACTGGCAGCCCCTGGGCGCCAGGTAGAGCTGGAAACTGAAACACTGCCACGCGTGCACCGGCAATGCTATTCCACTTTTTTTGCATATCTTGCTGAAATGCACTAGCGCTGCGACTGCGTTTGGCCCAATCTTTTAAAAGTACGCCACCAAAGCTAGAGGTTGGGCTAGTAATTTGAAACATTTGCTCGTATTCTGGTTCAGCGCTGGCAATTTGATACAGTTGATTTGCATAGATCTGCATTTGATCTACCGTTGAATTAGGTGGGCCCGCTGCTTGCATTAAGACGATGCCCTGATCTTCTGTGGGCGCTAATTCTGACCAAGCTGTAGCATATAAATAGGCTACACCAAGCAATAAAAAAGCGCCCATCACAATGACTACTTGCCAGGTGGTCAATAAATTGCGTAGTAGCGCTTGATAACGGTGATGAACGCGATCAAATATTGCGTCTATCTTTTTCACAAATGGTGAAGCTTCTTGTTGCTCAGTAAAAATTTGTGCGCACATCATCGGCGAAAGCGTCAAGGCTACAACGCCCGAAACAGCGACTGCTCCGGCTAAAGTAAAAGCAAATTCGGTAAATAGCGCACCGGTTAAGCCGCCTTGAAAGCCAATTGGTATATATACCGCAATTAACACAATGGTCATGGCTAAAATGGGATTACCCAATTCTCGGGCGGCAATCAGTGCAGCCTCAAGTGGCGATTTGCCTTCTTTCATATGACGATCGACGTTTTCTACCACGATAATAGCGTCATCAACTACTAAGCCGATCGCCAAAACTAAGGCTAAGAGAGTTAACAAATTAATCGAATAGCCCAAGACTTGCATCATAAAAAAGGCGCCGATTAACGATAATGGCATGGCAATAAGTGGCACTAAGACGGCCCGAAAACTGCCTAAAAATAAATAAATTACTGCCGTGACAATGACCAATGCCTCTATTAAGGTTTTGATCACCTCATCAATTGAGGTATTAATAAAGGCAGTGGAGTCATAAACAATTTTGCCCGTCAAGCCAGTGGGTAATTGTTTTTGAATGGGTGGAAACGCTGCCTTAATACGTGCTGACACATCTAATAAATTAGCTTCTGGGGCGACTTTAATCCCAATAAAAACGGATTTTTTGCCGCTAAACGCAACATTGATGTTGTAATCTTCCGAGCCCAAGCTAACATTGGCAACTTGATCTAAATAAACAAGGTCTGCTCCATTGCGTTTAATGATGAGCTTCCGAAATTCGGCTAAATTGTGTAAATCAGTACCAGCAACTAAATCAACCGCAACCATCGAGCCTTTTGTACTGCCGACGGCAGATAAATAGTTATTAGCTGCCAGAGCGTTATATACATCATCTGGCCCAACGCCTAATCCCGCCATCCGATCGGCATCTAACCAGGCTCGTAAAGCAAACTTTCGACCACCTAAAATTTCTGCGTTTTGTACGCCGGCAATCGAATCCAGCTTCGGCTTGACGACCCGCAATAAATAATCCGTAATGCTGTTATTCGGTATTTCATCGCTATAAAAACCCATATATAAAGCCGCAGTAGATTGCCCCAATTGCACCGTTAAAACCGGTTGCTGCGCCTGCGGAGGTAGTTGATTGCGCACAGAAGCAATCTGCGTATTAATTTGCGTTAAGGCTTTATTTGAGTCGTAATTTAACCGCAAGGTGGCGGTAATAGTAGAAATACCGCTGATGCTTGCTGAGGATAAATAATCGATACCCTGCGCCTGTGCAATAGCCGACTCAAGTGGCTGAGTAATAAAGCCAGCAATAGTTTCTGGATCGGCACCAAAATAGGCAGTAGTAATGGTTACAACTGCATTTTGGGTTTGTGGAAACTGATTGACTGGCAAAGTCGTCACAGCTTTTAAACCAAAAATTAAAATCAGGCTGCTCACCACCACCGCCAGCACTGGCCGACGAATAAAGATGTCGGTCCAATTCATCGCTCAGACCACCAGCTTAGGCACAAAGTACTAAATTCATTCATCAACTCTAATTTTCCTGAGGTTTGGGATTAGGAGAGTTGGCAGGGAGTACCTTATTGTTAATAATTAAAGGCGTACCATTTTTTAATTTCAATTGGCCGCTAGTGACCACGGTAGCGCCCACCTCTAAGCCCTTCGTAATGGCGACTTGATCGCCACGGGTTGAGCCTGTAGTGACAAATACTTGCTGAGCTTCTATCACTGGTTGACCATCTTTACCGAGGCGTTCCGTTTTCTTAGCTATAAATACAGTAGAGCCATATGGGTTATAAGTCACAGCGGTTAAGGGCAAGGTTAGTAATTTCACCTTATCGCCTAAATTAATATTTACATTGGCAAACATACCCGGCAAAATTTTCTTATCTGGATTGGCTAACAAGGCTTCAATTTGAATGTTGCGGGTATTCAAATCGACCTTAGGACTAATTGCCGTAATTTTTCCAGCGAACATTACGCCCTTATAGGCATCGGTTGATAAGGCAATCGATTGCCCAATATCAATTGCGCTCACTGTGCTTTGCGGTAAAGTAAAGTCGATAAAGATCGGGTCAATCGTTTGCAAGGTCATTAATTTCTCGCTTGGACTAACATACTGACCTGGATTCAGCGTCACTATGCCAACCCGGCCGCTAAAAGGCGCCTTTAAATTCTTTTTAACAATTAATGCTTCTTGCTGCTGGACTAAAGCCCGTTTTGACTTTGCATCGGCTGCGCTAGTATCAAAAACATTTTTACTGATTGCCTGAATTGCCAATTGCTGTTTATCGCGCTCATTTATCACTTTAGCTAATTCAGCCTGGGCTTTCAATGACTGCAATTGGGCCACCTCAGCCGCATCGACTAGCTTAATTAATAAGCCTCCCTCTTTGACGTCCATGCCCGACTTCACCGGCACCATCTCCACTAATCCCTCTACTCCCGTACTCAATTCAACCCCACGATAGGCGCGCATATTGCCGACGCTACTCAGCATCGGCTGCCATTCCTCGAATTGAACGACCGTGGTAGACACGGTAGCAGGCGGCAAACCTGCGCTGGAAATAAAATGCTTAATCAGCATTGTTTTAGCCTGATTAAAGGCAAAAATTAAACCAAGTAATAAAAAAACCCCAACTAGCATCACCGTCATGCGGCGGCGCATTTCTGTCATCGCCATTAATTTGGTATAAGCACGCGTATTTTTAAAGCGCTGATAAGGGCGTAGTTTTTGCGCTATACGCGCATAGCTATTTTTTATTTTGATCCACAAGAGACACAATTTCTCACGCACTTGCCAAGTTTTTAGAAAAAACAATACTTTAGTTTTAAGGGTTTCAAAAAGCTTCATTATTTAACAATCAGGTTGGCATTTGAAATGGGTAGCTCTGCTGAAGTAAGCGGCGAAGCTGCCGAAGTGGCTGTGGGGGCGCCTTCGGTAGGTCCTACCAAAGTATTTGCTAGCGGAACTTCCATCGCGCTCTCGCTACTAGCAATTGTTTTAGATTTATAAGCAGGTCCTTCTCGATTCCACCAACCTCCACCTAAGGCTGTAAATAAAGCTGCTGTATCGGCAAAACGCAGTGCTTGCGCTTGCAAAGAGCGAATTTTGGCATTTTGATATTGGGTTTGGTAATACAACACCTGCAAATAACTAGCCGTACCAAAGCGATATTGATCTTGTACTAAATTGAGTGTTTCTTTGGCATAGCGTTCAGTATCAGTAGCTGCAGTTAAGGCCTTCGCATCGGCATCTAAAGCTTGCAAAGCATCGGCCACCTGTTGAAATGCAGTGATCACTGCGGCTTGATATTGAAATACGGCCTGTTCGTAATTAGCCATTGCACCGCGGCGCTGTGCTAATAATTGGCCGCCCTGGAAAAGCGGCTGAAATAGTCCGCCGGCAATAGACCAGAGCGCAGCAGTGGGCCCAAATAAAGCACCCGTGGTTAATGCTGCACTACCCTCAGCCCCACTCAAAGTAATTTGTGGTAACAAGTTAGCAGTGGCTACACCAACCAAGGCATTGGTTGATTTCATCACCGACTCAGCAGCAAGAATATCGGGACGTTGACGCACTAAACTCGACGGTAAGGAAAGGGGAAGTTGGTCTGGTAGGTGTAAATCACCCAAATTAAAACCCTTGATAACTGAACTTCCAGGATATTCGCCTGTTAAAGCAGCGAGTTGATTGCGCGCAAAAGCGACATTTTTTTCATACACCAACAACTCTGCCTGCGAACTTGCCACTAAAGCCAGCTGAGAAGTGAGGTCTACTTTAGATACGCTGCCAATTTCGAGTTGCTGTTTAATAATATTGGCAAAATAAGTTTGTGCTTCTAAAATTTCTTTGGTGGCTTGGTATTGGGCACGCAATTGGGCCTCGCGCACTGCAGAAGTAACTAAATTTGAAGTTAAATTCAGGTAAGCGCCCTCAAGTTGATATTGGCTAATCTCGGCTTGAGCGCGAGCATTTTCTACTGTTCTGCGCGCCCGGCCAAAAAAGTCAGGCACATAACTAATATTCACTGTGGTGTAATAGAGATCATAAATGGGGTCGCCTCGAGGAAGACCGTATACAGCATAGGGTAATTGCTCGCGAGTGGCGCTCGCATTACCGCCAATTTTAGGAAAATACTGACCGCCAATTTGGGCGCTGACATTTTCTTGCGCTGCCCGTAAGGCAGCATCAGCCGCAGCTAAATTTGGATTTTGCTCTAAGGCTTTACGAATTAATATATCTAACTCGGGGGATTTAAATAACTCCCACCATTTTGCTGGAATGTCTTTACTTTCAACTAAAGTCTGCTCGGTACCCCCTGGAACATCTGGAGTAGTTGCCAGCTTGGTGGGAATGGGTTTTTCTGTCAATGAGCTTACTTTAGGCGCGTCTGGTTGCTTAAAGTCAGGCCCTACCGCACAAGCAGCCAAAATTCCCAGTAGAAATACCACTAATAGCAGGCGCGCTAAACGGCAAACTTCAAGTTGGGGGGTAAAAGAGGGGCGGCTAAACAAAATATTCACGAAGCTTATTTAAACACAAATGTGCATTTTCCCCTGATTCTTAAAGGGATTAAATGAACTACTCGACTGTCACGCTTTTAGCTAAATTGCGGGGCTTATCGACATCGGTACCGCGCGCACAAGCCGTATGATATGCCAACAATTGCAGGGGCACTACTTGCAAAATGGGTGAGAGATCGCCATAGTACTCGGGTAAGCCGATGACATGAATACCGTCGCTACTTTTCATTTGTGTATCGCGGTCGGTAAACACATACAGCATCCCACCCCGGGCTTTGACTTCCTGCATATTTGATTTTAATTTTTCCAATAAAGCATCATTTGGCGCAACCGTAACAACCGGCATTTTTTCGGTTACTAGCGCCAACGGCCCATGCTTTAACTCACCAGCAGGATAGGCTTCTGCATGAATATAAGAAATTTCTTTTAACTTAAGGGCGCCTTCAAGGGCGATCGGATAGTACAAACCACGTCCTAAAAAAAGCACATTTTCACATTTAGCAAATACTTCGCTCCACGCAATAATTTGTGGCTCGAGAGCCAAAACAGCATATAAGGCTTTTGGCAGTCGGCGCAAGCGACGTAGCAAGTCTTTTTCCGCTTCGGTATTTAATGCTCCAGCGCGCTTGGCAATAGAGGCAGCTAATAAATACAGGGTAACTAACTGCGTGGTAAAGGCCTTCGTTGAGGCTACACCAATTTCAGTACCGGCTTTGGTAATAAAGTGCCATGGGGTTTCACGCACCATTGCGCTGCTGGCAACATTACAAATTGCCAACGTAAAACGATGCCCCAAACTTTTAGCGTGACGTAAAGCGGCGAGCGTATCCGCAGTTTCACCCGATTGAGACACCACGATTACTAATGTATTTGGATTGGAGACCGTTTTTCGATAACGATACTCACTCGCAATTTCAACTTGGGTGGGAATGCCTCCCAGGTCTTCAAGCCAATACTTACCAACACAGGCAGCGTAATAACTAGTTCCACAAGCCAAAATTAAAATTTGCTCAAACTCTAACCACTGCTCCGGGTTAGCGCCAAATAATTCTGGGCCAAAGCCACTCACATTCGCTAAGGTATCTGCTATAGCACGGGGCTGCTCAAAAATTTCTTTCTGCATGAAATGGCGATAAGGGCCTAACTCAACAGCATCAGCTTGTGCTGGCATGGGCTTACTATCGCGCACTAAAATTTTGCCACTATGATCCATTATTTGAATGGCGCCACTCGTGACGATGGCAATATCACCCTCCTCCAAATAAAGCATCGAGTCAGCTTTACCCGCCAGCGCTAGTGCATCTGATGCTAAAAAATTTTCATGCTGGCCAAATGCCGCCACCAAGGGCGACCCGGCTCTGGCGCCAATCAGCGTTTGCGGATTATCCTGCGCTATTACAGCAATCGCATAAGCGCCATGTAAACGGGGTAGTACTAAACGTACCGCTAAGGCTAAATTTCGCTCAACTTGCGCAGTGTAAGCCTGGTGAATTAAATGCGCAATTACCTCGGTATCGGTTTCTGAAGTAAAAATGTAGCCTACTTGCTTTAATTCAGTGCGCAAACTTTCGTAATTTTCAATAATGCCGTTATGAACTACTGCAATCAAATTTTGTGAAATATGGGGATGTGCATTTTCCGTATCTGGCTTACCATGGGTAGCCCAGCGGGTGTGTGCAATACCTAGCGTGCCTGAAAATTGATTGGCTTGCGCAGCTAAATCGGCGACGCGAGCGGTAGTGCGGGCCCGTTCAATTGGATGCAGGGGGTTTGCCGCATTGATCAACGCAAACCCACAAGAATCATAACCGCGATATTCTAAGCGGCGTAAACCCTCGATGAGGGTTTCAACTACATTTTGTGTGGAAGCCGCACCGACAATACCGCACATCTATTTTTTTCCCTTGCTTAATAATTTTTTCTTTGCAAGTACTTTTTTTTCTGGACGTTGCCACGGCACTGAAATTTGTTTAGTACGTGATACGGTCAGTTTATTTGCAGGAGCATCTTTAGTTAAGGTGGTGCCTGCACCTAATGTAGCTCCGCGCCCTACTTTAACTGGAGCAACCAGCTGCGTATCAGAGCCGATAAATACATCATCTTCAATAATCGTTTGATGCTTGTTAACCCCATCATAGTTACAAGTAATTGTTCCCGCCCCAATGTTCACTCGCTTACCCACGCTAGCATCACCCACATACGCTAAATGATTAGCTTTACTGTGCGCTCCCAATTGACTATTTTTTATTTCAACAAAGTTACCAATATGCACATCGTTAGCTAAGTTAGCCCCAGGACGAATTCGCGCATAGGGCCCTATGATGCAGTCATCCCCAATCATTGCGCCATCGAGATGACTAAAGGCTTGTATCACTACTCGCTTGCCTACTTGAGTATTTCTTAAAATGCAGTTAGGTCCAACCTTAACGCCTGCCGCTAAAGAAACAGCGCCCTCAAACACGCAACCAATATCAATGAAGACATCTTGGCCACACGTTAATTTGCCCCGCACATCAAACCGGGAAGGATCGGCGAGAGAAACTCCATTACTTAATAAATTACTCGCAATTTCCTGCTGTGCAATCCGCTCTAAGGCGGCCAGCTGAGCGCGATCATTAACGCCAATCGTTTCCCATGCATTAGAGGCCTGGGTGGTACGAATCGGTACGCCATCCTTAACTGCCATGGCAATCACATCGGTTAAATAATATTCCCCTTGCGCATTGCTAGCCTTTAAAGCTCTGAGCCAGTGCTTGAGATGCTGGCTTGGCAACACCATGATGCCGGTATTAATTTCTTGAATTGTGCGTTGCTGTCGATTAGCATCTTTTTCTTCAATAATGGCTGTTACTTCACCAGCAGCATTGCGCATAATCCGGCCATACCCCTGCGGATCGACTAGGTCTTGTGTCAACAGGGCCAAAGCTGAATCTTGGCCAGCGACACCATCGGCCAATTGAATTAAGCGCTTTAAGGTCGAGGGGCTAATTAAAGGTACATCTCCATATAAAACTAGGGTTGGTACAGTTAAGTTGAGCTTAGGTAAGGCTTGCAATAGCGCATGGCCAGTACCATTTTGTTTAGCCTGTAAAACGGTACTTATTTTGGTAGCGAGTTTTAAGGTAGTTTTATTTTGTGCAGCAAAAGACATTAAAAATTGGCTTACGAGCTGAGCACCGTGGCCAATTACTACCAATGGAGCTGTTTTGGGACTGGTAATGAAGGCAGTTTCTAGTACGTGCTGCAACATAGGCTTACCTGCCAACATCTGCATTACTTTAGGCAAGGCAGAGCGCATGCGCTGACCTTGTCCGGCTGCCAGAATAACGATATTCATAAGCTAACAGTATAAGTGTCTAGGGCACCTATTGCACTCTCAGGCGCTGCTGAAGTACTCTCATCAAAGGCCTTATCCCCATCTCTTTCCGCCATAAAACCAAATTCTGCTTCTGCTGCTGCAAGATTTTTAAAATTAAATGCAGCCCCATCCAGCAAATGCGAAGGCACAATCTGATGCATGGCACGAAATAGATTTTCGACTCTGCCAGGATTTTTTTTCTCCCAGTCGCGTAACATTTGCTTCATTGCCCCGCGTTGTAAATTAGGCTGGCTGCCGCATAGATCACACGGAATAATTGGAAACTGCATAACGCTAGCATAACGCTCAAGTAAACGCTCTGGAACAAAGGCAAGTGGGCGAATCACAATATGCTTACCGTCATCTGAACGCAATTTAGGCGGCATCGCTTTTAATTTTCCGCCATAGAATATATTCAGCAAGAAGGTTTCTAAAATGTCGTCGCGATGATGCCCTAAGGCAATTTTTGTTGCGCCTAACTCGCTCGCAACGCGATATAAGATTCCACGCCGCAAACGCGAACACAAACCACAGGTTGTTTTGCCTTCAGGAATCACTCGCTTCACAATGCTATAGGTGTCCTGTGTCTCAATATGAAATGGCACTGGCAAGCTAGACAAATAATTAGGCAATATTTGTGCTGGAAAGTTTGGTTGCCGCTGATCTAAGTTAACCGCAATGATGTCAAATTCAATTGGTGCTCGCTCTTTTAACTTCAACAAAATATCGAGTAAAGCATAGCTATCTTTACCGCCAGAGACGCACACCATAACCTTGTCGCCGGGGCTAATCATATTAAAATCGCCAATCGCTTGGCCAACCAAGCGAGATAATTTCTTTTCTAGCTTATTTTCCTCAAATACAACTTTGCGCGCATCCATTTTTATTATGTCCAGAGGCTGATTTAAGTTGGCTTTACTCGGAAAATTTCAACCCCGACTGAAGCACAGTCAGGATAAACATCGGGCTTTGCGGTGGATATTCTGACTGCCACTACCTTTGGATGTTCCAGCATCGCATCCGCGATCGTGTCACATAAAGTTTCTTGTAGATGAATGTGGCCTTTTTGGGTACGCAGCCGAATAGTTTCACGCATAAAATCATAATCAACTACTTCTTCTAGGCGATCTTCCTTAGGCGTATTAATTTGAATCGGAATATATAAATCGACATTCAAAATCACGCGTTGCTCCGCTTTTTTTTCATGATCATGCACGCCAATATTGATATATACCTCGTAATCTTCTAAAAATAAACGTCGGTACTCCATGAGATTAAGTAGGGGATGATTCACTTGCATAAATTTGGCCTAAGGGGTGGTAAACATAATATCGTGTGCTGAAGGGAATAAATGCTGACCCCCGTCGACGTAAAGTGTAGTGCCAGTAATGGCTTTAGCACTAGCTAAAAAAACTGCTGCTTTGCCAATATCCTCGGGACTTGATGATCTACCTAAAGGCGTCATTTGGTGTGCCTGAGAAAATCCCAAGGGGGTTTGATCGCCCGATGGCATAGTAATGCCAGGGGCTAGACCGACAACCCGCAGTTGTGGGGCAAAATCTAAGGCTAATAATTGGATTGCGCCTTGTAGTGCATATTTTGAAAGCGTATAGGAAAAGTAATCCGGATTCGGATTAATTAATTTTTGATCCAATAATTGAATCGCCGCAGGCACAATAGTGCGCTGCTCATTAACGTTATTTAGCACTTGTTTTTTTTGCTGCAAATACATTAACTGCGTTAGCAAAATGGGGGCAGCCAAATTCAACTTCATAGCATCAAGCAAAAATGGGGTTCGAAATGGGCTTTCAAGCGAACTGGGACGATCGTATTCAAAACTAGCGGCACTATTAACTAAACATGCGAGGGAGCCAAATGCCTTTTCAACATTAGTAAATAACTGCTGAATATCGGCTTCAATTGATAAATCGGCTTGAAAGATTAGGCAACGTCGATTGAGTGCAGTAATTTCAGCTTGCGTAGCCTCAGCTTCAGCATGCGAATGGCCAAAATGTAAAGCAATATCCCAGCCTTGCCGAGCAAACTCAAGGGCGATCTCGCGACCCAAGCGTTTCGCAGCTCCGGTAATTAATACCGCCTGATTTGGGGATTGATTGGAAGGGCTAATGCTCATGCAAACTGAAACTCTCTTAGACTTGTGAGTTATGGATATTACCTTGAGCCGATCAGAAATGGAGCGTAGCCAATTGCTCCTGCAAAAAATTAAAGCTAAAATTAGCCAAAATGGGGGTTGGATCCCCTTCTCGCGCTATATGGAGATGGTGCTCTATGCCCCTGAATATGGCTATTACAGTACAGATTTACCTAAATTTGGGCCAGCAGGCGATTTCATTACCGCTCCAGAGCTAACCCCCCTGTTTGGCCAAACCATCGCAAACTGCCTAGCACCATGCTTGCATGCCCTGCAACAATCTGGTCTGCCAACCCATATTTTAGAATTTGGCGCTGGTAGTGGAAAGCTGGCGGAAACACTGGTGCAGCAACTGACCCAACTTGGGGCGCCCCTTGCGCACTATGACATTCTAGAAATTTCCCCTGATCTTGCAAAACGCCAACAAGAGCGCTTAGTGGAAGCTAAAAAGCAGCTTGCTTGGCATACTGAACTACGGTGGTTACAAGCCATGCCTAAGGCATTTGTTGGCATCATCTTAGCTAACGAAGTTTTAGATGCCTTGCCTTGTGAAGTGATTATGCTACAACAAGGTCGTTGGTTTTTTCAAGGCGTTGGTGTTGTGGCTGAACAGTTGCAATGGTCAACTGGTAGAGAAGTGCCTAAGGACTTGCTACCCCACAACTTACAAATTATCGCTGACTTTCCTGAGGGCTACACCACGGAAATTCATCCTCAATCAAAGAACTGGATTAGAGCTCTCACCAGCGATTTACAAACTGGCTTATTTTTAAGTTTTGATTATGGTTTTCCTGCCCCTGAGTTTTATCACCCACAGCGTCAAGAGGGGTCGCTTATGATTCACCATCGCCACCGTAGTATGACGGAGCCGTTTTATCTACCAGGCCTATGCGACTTAACCAGCCATGTGGAGTGGAGTGGTATTAACAAAACTGCAATAGATGCTGGTGCTGATACGACTTATCTAAACAATCAGGCTAGCTTTTTACTGGAAGCAGGTATTGGCGATTTAGCTTTACAAGCTGGCGATCCAAACAATCCAAAACAATTTTTACCGATTTCACAAGCACTCCAAAAATTATTATCGGAAGCAGAAATGGGTGAACTTTTTAAAGTCTTTGCTTTTACTAAAAACTTGCACGCCATTTTTCCTTTAGCAGAAGATCTATCGATATTGCCGGGTTTAGGTGGGCGTAATCGCTTCGCTAAATGAGTTAAGGTACGTTAACGCAATATGGTTTGATGGCCTTTAAGCGAGCTGCCTCGATGGCAATTCGAATAGCCTCGCCCGGATTTTTCTGGACGGCAATTGAGTGGCTATTGAGGTCTTGCAAGCTGGTATTCGCCTGCGCAATTTGTGCAGCATCTACTGCGTGCGCTGCCTCTAATGCTAATCGCAAAGGCTCGATAAGATAATTCAATTGTTTCAGCAATTGCAAGAGTGCTTGTGCGCGTTCGGGTTTGCGCCAGACATCCGCACGATTAAACCAAGTCATTACACCTTGTGCGCTAAGCGGACCTGCCAATACTAAATTCTGTAAAGCAGCAAAAAGAATCGCATAGTCACGAATTCGATGTGGCATGCGCACGTCTTCAGCCCATTTAGTAATTTCGGCGGCAGATAAATTGCTTAAGATAACTGCACAAACATCGGCCACTTTATCTTCACTAGACGAAATTAAGTTCAGCGCTATTGCTAAGGCTTTAGCGGCCAGCACATCGGCGAGCTGCACCTCTGTACCGCGAGGTAGTAGCAATGCTGCTGCCCCAGTTGCCTGGAATACTTCAAGCATCCTTAAGGGCTGAATTGCCCCAAAGCCGCGTGATATTTCTTGCCAAATACGCTCAGCTGATAAATCTTGTAACTCACCCGAGCGGACAATACTCTGCGCCACCAGCATTGTTTCTGGTGCAATTGCAAAACGAGGTAATGCTGCTGCAAATCGCGCCAGCCGTAATAAGCGCAAAGGATCTTCGGTGAATGCAGGCGAAACATGACGCAAGATTTGGTTTGATAAATCGGCTTGGCCGCCATAAGGATCAATAATGGGCCCGGTTAACTGCCCCGCACTATCGAGCGCTTGCGCCATCGCATTGATTGTTAAGTCACGTCGCCCGAGATCTTCCTTCAAGGTGACATCTGGCTCAGCATGAAATATAAAGCCCTGATAACCTCGTCCCGTTTTACGCTCAGTACGCGCTAGGGCATATTCCGCTTGCGTAGTCGGATGGAGGAAAACTGGAAATTCGCTGCCTACTGGCCGATAACCTAAAGCGATCATTTCCGCAGGGCTAGACCCCACTACAACATAGTCAATATCATGTACTGGCAATCCTAATAAGGTATCGCGAATTGCACCGCCGACAGCATATATTTTCAAGTAAATATACTTTCTAATCGTTTACGGGCAATTCCAAAATCGAGGGTGAGGGCATCGCGACCATTACTTGGTAATACATTAGGTATGGACATTGAGGCAATATTATCTCGCGACATTAGGGTGGGGCCTGGCCCATATTCAAATGCCAGGGCCTGTAGATAACCGATTGCTGCTGGTAGCGGAATAATCCAACCTGGTGCATCCGCTTTACGGGCGGCAAAACGAACCAGGTCTGCCATCGAGAAAATTTCTGGGCCGACTAAATCGAAAACCTGATGAATTGTCTGTGGGCGCTGTAAAGATTGAATAAAAGCTGTGGCGACATCATCCACACTTACAGGTTGAAATAAAGCAGTGGAATGGGCCAAGGGAATGACCGGAGAAATTTTAGTTAACTTGATAAAGAGATTAATAAATTGATCCTCTGCGCCAAAAATTACGGAGGGTCGAAATATAGTCCAATCTAAATGACTTTCTTTAACTAATTTTTCACCATCACCTTTACTCCGTTGATACATCGAAGGACCATTAGAGTCTGCGCCAAGCGCGCTCATGTGTAAATAGCGCTTTAACTTCACTGCCTTCATAGCTGCAATGATATTGCGGGGCAAATCGACATGAGCCTGCTTAAAAAATTTGCCATAGGGCTGGGCGGGCCGATCGTGCAACATGCCGATGAGATTAATCACAGCGCCCTGTTCAGTGAGTTGGGCACAAAGCTCATGTATTACTTGAGCTTGATTGACGTCTGCTTCTTGGAGATGAATATTGGGTAATAAGCGAAGATCGCGCGCAGCGGCTAAATGACGAGTTGGCATTAAAACTGAATAGCCTGCGGTTTGTAATTTACGCGCTAGCACACGCCCCACAAAACCATTACCCCCAATTAATAAAATTTGATATTTCATGGTAACTCGCTTTGATTGACGGCTTTAGGGGCAATAACTCCGAGCCGTTGTTTGAGAGATGGTGTCTGTCCTGAAATTACTGTGGTGTAGTAATTAGCATTAGCTAGCACATTTTTAACATAGGTGCGAGTTTCATTAAATGGGATCGTTTCAATAAAAATCGCCCCCTCTACAGGTCGATCTAATTTTTCGCGCCATTGTTTTGGCCTGGATGGGCCTGCGTTATAAGCGGCCGAGGCCAATACCCAAGAGCCATCGAGGTCTAGTAAAACCATATTTAAATAATTGCTTCCTAAGATCATATTGGTATTGGAATCTTTTAATTGTTCAACGGTAAATGAATTCATGCCAATTTTTTTTGCTACATACTTGGCCGTAGCTGGCATCACCTGCATTAGTCCAGATGCGCCGACTGAGGATGCAGCATTAATGATAAAACGGGATTCTTGGCGAATCAGGCCATAAGCCCAAGCTAAATTTAAATTGATTTCCCGGGCAATTGGCGTAAGCTCATCTCGAAAAGGCATTGGGTAACGCAGACTTAAATCATGGTCTATCTTGGTTCGATCGGCTGAGCTCACGACGCGGTCAAAGAGCTGAACTCGTTTGGCATATTCAGCAGCAGCTAGCAACTGTTTATCCGTCATCCCCCGTAGCTCCCAATTCCACTCTCGATTACCTTCAAAGCGTAAATTCATTGCATAGAGGCGTGCGCCTCTAATAAAGCCGCGGCGCTCTGCCATTGCCTTCACATCTTGCTCAGTAATTTTGGAGTGAACCGTGGCGCTATGCACGCCTTTGCCCAGCTCTTCACGCGCTAATTGGCCATAGAAATTAAATTGATCTTGAATAGCTTCAAATTGCTCACGTGCACGCTGCTCAATTTTAGGATCTTGAGCAGCCGTTGCTTTCAGTGCGCGCCCATACCAATAAGTCCAAGCGGGGTCGCGCTGGCGTACCGCTGGATTCATCCCTTCAATGGCTTCTTTAACCAATATCCAGTCTTGCGCGCGTAGTGCTGCGCGTACTTTCCATTCTTGCGATTCCGTTGAAAGTAGTTCATTAAAGCCTAAATTTTGTTGTTCACGATAGGCTTCATCTGCTTTTGGGTCTAATTTTTTGGCTAAAAATTGGCCAATAACCCCCCAAGCAACTGCTTGATTTTCTTTATTTATGCGGTTGCTGTTTTGCGAAAACTCGCTAAACGTTTTACGCGGATCTTTGCTCGCACTCTTCACTATCTCTGCAATTGGATCTTCTCCACCCAGCCGTCGCGACATCGTGTCAAAGTTCATTTCAGCAGCCGCCCTTCCAACTGCCTTGGCTTCACTGATAGTCAGCCCATTTGCTTGGACTAAAAGGGGTACCAGTTCTTGACAGGCTTGGCCAAAATAACGGGGATCAATTAAAACTGCTTTTGCATCAGTGCCCACTTTTTCTGCGCTTTCCCCTTTAGCTAAGCGAGATTGCAGGGCATAACATTTCACTGCAGTATCGTCATCTAAGACAAACTTGGCATACTCTGTATCAAAATTACTCCAGTCTTTTCTGCGCCCCAAAACCAACAACCAATCATTGCGCATCCGATCAGCAATGGCAGTTCCCTGATGCTGATTCAAAAAAGCCTTAACCTGGCTATCGGCTGAAGTATCGCCCCGGGGGCCGCCGCCGCTGTCAAACAGTTGCGGCTTAATTCTAAAATAGCTTACATAATCATCAAAATCGTAATTGATAAGGCTGCTAGCCAATTGCTGGGCACGAAAAACATCATTACGTTTTGCCGCTTCACGTAAATCGATAAATTCTTTGTCAGCTGGACTTAGCTCGTCAGCATTTATTTTGCTGGCATAGGATTGTGGCAACTTAGACTTTTTGGTTGCTGCTTCTTTAGCTGCAGCCTCTACAGCGGTAAGGCCTAATAAGGCAGCACATAAAAGCCCTGCTGCGAGCTCTAGCAGCCATTTTTTGCTTAAATTCTGCTTTGCTACTAACCCTGGCATTTGGTGGTCGACAAGCCGATTGTATTGCTGCATGTTAAATTGACTTTCTATTCTTTCAATATAATACTTTTTACCATGACGATTGACCCCTTCCAAGAGCTCCGCAAAAATTTACTTGGGCAGCGCATCGCTTTCACGCGCACGAATGATTACATTGATTTAAAGGATAGGCTGATTCTGGCCCTAAATCAATTTCTACTCGGCCCAGGAGCAGGCATTCAATCGATTGCACTTTATAGCCCCATCCGCAATGAGGTTGATTTTCGTCCTGCCTTATTACATTGGGCTGAACAAGATAGCTCGAGAAAGTTAGCCCTGCCTTTAGGGTTGGCTAATAAACAGCTTGATTTTTATGAATGGCAGCGTGAGGATGTATTAAGCAAAAATAATTTTGGCATTCTAGAGCCCGACCCCCACAATCTGCAGCGCCCAAAAATAGACCCGGATTGCATTCTTCTACCCGTAGTTGGATGGTCGCAATCGCAAGAAAATGGTCAGCCCCGGTATTGGCGGCTAGGCTATGGTGGCGGTTACTTTGACCGTACCTTACTAGCCCTAAAAACCAGAAAACCCAACACGACGAATATTGGGGTTGGCTTTGATTGGCAAGAATTAAGCTCATCTCACTGGCAGCCTCAAGCCCACGATCAGGCCTTAACTTATTTGCTCACGGAATCTGGTCTACGCTAATCTGCGTTAGTGCTTGCTTTGCTGATTAATGCTGTTGCCCAAGGTTTAAATTATTAGCAATTGCCACAATCGCATTCGCCTGATTTAAAGCATAAAAATGTAAGCCGGGCGCTCCCGCTACAAGCAGTTGGTCACAGAGATCGGTAATGACCTCCTCACCAAATGCGCGAATCGAAGCGACATCATCGCCGTAAGATAAAAGGCGCAGGCGAATCCAGCGTGGCATTTCTGCGCCACAAGAATCGGAGAAACGAATTAACTGACTACTATTGGTAATGGGCATGATGCCAGCAATAATGGGCTGCGTTACCCCCAGTGCAAAGGCCTCATCAACAAAACGAAAATACGCATCGCTGTTGAAAAAATACTGGGTTACAGCTGAATTTGCACCCGCTTGCATTTTTTGCGCAAAGAAAGCCACATCACTTGCCGGTGAACGTGCTTGAGGATGCATTTCGGGATAGGCCGCGACATCAATATGAAACCAATCGCCTGTTTCTGCCCGAATAAATTCAACCAACTCATTAGCATGATGGAATTCACCATAATGTCCCATACCTGAAGGTAGGTCGCCACGCAAAGCCACAATGCGACGGATACCTAACTCACGATATTGCGCCAACATCATTCGGACATTTTCTTTTGAGCTACCCACACAAGATAAATGGGGTGCTACCACTTGACCATCAGCATGAATTTCACTGACGATTTTTAAAGTGCCTGCCTGTGTCGAACCGCCAGCGCCAAAAGTCACCGAATAAAAAGCGGGCTTAAGCTCGGTGGTTAAACGCTCGCGAACGAGACGTAATTTTTCCTCGCCCTCATTCGTTTTTGGCGGAAAAAATTCGACGCTCAGTTCCATGATGTTGGCCTGTTCTTCAAATTGAAATGCATTACTCGTTTAATAACGATAGTTTTCCGGCTTATAAGGACCTTCTTTACTCACGCCAATATACGTTGCTTGCTGAGCAGAAAGCTCAGTTAATTGCGCATTTAATTTTTTAAGTTGTAAACGTGCGACTTTTTCATCAAGATGCTTGGGCAAGGTGTAAACACCAATCGGATATTTCTTAGTACCAACAGCGCCCCATAATTCAATTTGAGCAATGACTTGGTTGGCAAACGACGAGCTCATCACATATGACGGATGGCCAGTTCCACAACCCAAATTAACTAAACGCCCTTTAGCCAAAATAATTAATCGTTTTTCAGGCTTACCATTGGCGGCCGGGAAAATCACATGGTCAACTTGCGGCTTAATTTCTTCCCACTGATATTTTTCAATGCCAGCAATATCGATTTCATTATCAAAGTGACCAATATTACAAACAATCGCTTGGTCTTTCATTAGCTTCATATGGTCTTCGGTAATGACATGGTAATTACCTGTTGCCGAAACAAAAATATCGGCCTTGTCAGCAGCATATTCCATTGTGACAACCCGATATCCTTCCATGGCGGCCTGTAAGGCACAAATGGGATCAACTTCGGTTACCCAGACTTGCGCTGACAAAGCCCTCAAGGCTTGGGCTGAGCCCTTGCCAACATCGCCATAACCACATACAACTGCTACCTTGCCAGCAATCATGACATCGGTAGCGCGTTTAATTGCATCAACTAAAGATTCACGACAACCGTATAAATTATCGAATTTACTTTTTGTTACCGAGTCGTTGACATTGATAGCTGGAAAACGTAAATCGCCTTTAGCGAACATTTGATATAAACGGTGAACACCTGTGGTTGTTTCTTCAGTAACGCCCTCAACTTTAGCTAAGCGTGTTGAGTACCAGCTTGGGTCACTCGCCAGCTTCTGTTTAATGGCGGCAAATAA
>CANKKB010000020.1 GCA_947482555.1 Burkholderiaceae bacterium
GCTTATCGAAACAACCTGGTTAATTAATCCATGATTCGTTTACCGAAGCTGTTTAATCGCAATACCAAACCCGAGCCGGTCGGTCGGGTTTCTGTCGGCAGCCGATCGAGAGCCGCCTCTAAATCAGGTACTGCATCAAGCGCATATCAACGTTCATCACAAACCCAATCGGCCGATGACCCTGCTTTAACAGAAGACCCTGATCGTCAACGCGCGCGACATCGTTTAATTGGCGCAGCAGTTTTAGTGCTGATAGCAGTTGTTGGGTTGCCCCGCATTTTAGATAGCAAGCCAAAAACGATTAGTAATGATATTGCGGTCAATATTGTGACTAGTTTGCCTTTGGTTGGTGCAGTTGGTAGTTCGGCGGGGAATACAAGCTCTAACACTGCAGCGCCAGCATTGAGTGCACCCGCAGCATCTGCAGAAACTCTATCAACTCCGGCCATGACAGAGTCGGTAGCAGAAACGAAGTCGGTACCAGTCAAAAACTTAGGCTTAGTCGCTGGCGAAGAAGTAGTTAAGCCAAACGCTACCACTTCTGCTTCATCTGCAACCGCCCCTGCAGCACCAATTGCATCGGCGGCAACGACACCACCAGCAAGTGCTTTAGGCAATAATTCTCCCTCAGAGACTAAGGCCACTGGAAGTAAGTTTGTGATTCAAATTGGCGCATTCGCCTCGGAAGAGCGGACTAAAGGCTGGATTACAAAATTAAAAGAACAAAAAATTCCAAATTACGTGTTGAACAAAACAAATCCAGAGGGCGTTAAGCTGTATGTATTGCGCGCTGGACCATTTACCGACAAAGAGGCTGCCGAAGTAGCCGAAAAAAAGATTAAGGCCATGGGCTTAACTCCACGCATAGTTGAGGTAGGCAAAACCTAATGGAAATTCTGGCTTCGCTTAAGCTAACCCCAGTAGACTATGTTGTCTTTACTGTGCTCTTAGTATCTGCCTTGGTAGGTGTTTCGCGGGGCTTATTTAAAGAAGTTCTGGCGCTTTTTTCTTGGATCATTGCTGCCTGGGTTGCTTATCACTATAGTGAATATCTATCTTCCGAATGGCTGTCGACTTTCAAAATGGACGAACTCCTCCGTCTAGGCTTGAGTTTTCTGATTTTATTTGTCGCTGCTTTAATTGCCTGTGGTTTATTAGGCGGGATCATTCAAAAATTAATTTTGTCGGCTGGACTTAGTTTGACGGATCGATTTTTGGGTTTAGTTTTTGGTTTATTACGCGGCGGAGTCGTCGTCGTGATATTAGCCAGTTTGGCAGCTTTAACGCCATTAACTAAATCAGCCGATTGGCGCTTAGCAAAAACGCGACCTACTCTAGAAGTTGCGACAAGCTTAATTAAAACTTGGCTACCCAGTGATTGGGCTAGTCAATTAGGGGCTTTACCAAACCTTGCTTTACCACTTAAATTAGGAAGCTAAGGCTATGTGCGGAGTTGTCGGCAGTGTTTCACACTATCCCGTAAATCAATTGCTATATGACGCATTGTTGCTCTTGCAACATCGCGGTCAAGATGCTGCTGGTATTGCCACGATGAATGGTAATTCTTTTGCGATGCATAAAGCGAACGGCTTAGTACGAGATGTTTTTAGGACACGTAATATGCGCAGCTTAGTGGGTAATGCCGGTATTGGTCAGGTACGTTACCCCACCGCAGGTTCAGTGAGCAATGAAGAAGAGGCGCAGCCATTTTATGTTAGCGCACCCTACGGTATTATTTTGGTCCATAACGGTAATTTAACCAATGCAGCTAGCTTGCGGGTTGAAATGGCTTACCGTGATCGCCGTCATATTAATACCAATTCAGATACCGAAGTACTACTCAATGTATTGGCTGATGAATTACAGCGAGAAACGAATAGCGCTGCACTAGATGAAGACGTCATGTTTAAGGCAGTGGGAAGTCTAGCGCGTCGTATTAAAGGTTCCTACGCTGTAGTCTCGATGATTGCAGGCTATGGTTTATTGGCTTTTCGTGATCCCTATGGCATTCGTCCTTTGTGTATTGGCCGACTCGATACGGCAGATGGACCAGAATGGTTAATTGCTTCTGAATCCGTCGCTTTAGAAGGTCTTGGATTTACCTTTGTAAGAGATGTCAATCCAGGTGAAGCAATTTATATCGATCTTGAGGGCAATTTTTCTTGTCGTCAGTATGCCGAAGCGAGCCTAGTGCCGTGTATTTTTGAATATGTCTACATGGCACGTCCTGACTCCACTATTGACGGGGTGACGGTATATAACGTGCGCATGCGGATGGGTGATTACTTGGCGGAAAAAATTCGCGCTGAAACCGATGTTAGTAAAATTGATGTCGTCATGCCAATTCCAGATTCAAGTCGACCCGCTGCTATGCAAGTTGCGAAACGCTTAGGCATTTCTTACCGCGAAGGCTTCTTTAAAAACCGTTATATTGGTCGTACCTTCATCATGCCCGGACAAGAAGTTAGAAAAAAATCGGTTCGCCAAAAACTGAATGCCATGCGAGTTGAGTTTAAGGATAAAACTGTCCTGATTGTGGACGATTCAATTGTGCGCGGCACAACATCTTATGAGATTGTTCAAATGGCGCGCGAAGCTGGAGCGAAGAAGGTGATTTTTGCTTCGGCTGCACCACCTGTGCGGTTTCCTAATGTTTATGGTATTGATATGCCAACTCGTAGTGAATTGGTTGCATATGGGCGTACGGATGAAGAAATTAATCGCCTCATTGGCGCTGATCAATTAATTTATCAAGACGTAGAAGACATGAAGCAAGCGGTGCGGGATATTAATCCTAATTTAAAAGAATTTGAAGCCTCCTGCTTTGATGGTAATTACATCACAGGTGATATCACGGAGTCTTATCTCGATGCGCTTGAAGCCGCTCGCAATTCCGAGTCGGCGCAGGCCGACCGGCAAAAAGACCCCAGTGATTTTGCGCGCTCGCAATTGCACCTTCATTTAGCTACCGAAGACTAATTACCATGACGCGTAAACCGCTAAAGCGTTTACCCCCTGATTTTTCCAAGCTTGCTCAAGAAACGATTGCAGTTCGTGCCGGCACACGTCGTTCCGCTGAATTTAACGAGCATTCAGAGGCCCTATTTTTAACTTCTAGTTATTGCTTTAATAGTGCCGCAGAGGCTGAGCATGGTTTTGCAAATGCCGAGGATGGCTTTATTTATTCGCGTTTCACCAATCCAACCGTGAGCATGTTTCAAGATCGTCTGGCTGCTCTAGAGGGTGGTGAGGCGTGTATTGCAACTGCATCTGGAATGGCAGCAATTTTGAGTGTCGCTATGGCCCATTTGCAGGCCGGTGATCATGTAGTGTGTTCGCGTTCGGTATTCGGTGCCACGATTCAATTATTTTCAACGATCTTAGGGCGTTTTGGAATTACAACTACCTATGTAGATGTTCGGGATAGCAAGGCGTGGAAAGCGGCTACTCAACAGAATACGCGTTTGTTTTATTTAGAGACACCTTCCAATCCATTAACCGAGCTAGCTGATATTGCGGCGATCGCTAAAATTGCGAAGCAAGCGAATGTATTGTTCGTAGTTGATAACTGCTTTTGCACCCCAGCACTTCAACAGCCTTTAAAGTTGGGAGCGGACGTAGTTATTCATTCGGCAACGAAGTATTTAGATGGGCAGGGCAGGGTTTTAGGCGGTGCAATTGTTGGCAATAAAGCTTTTATTATGGGGAAAGTATTTCCCTATGTGCGCACGGCAGGCCCGACATTATCAGCGTTTAATGCCTGGATTTTTCTAAAAGGTTTAGAGACCCTAGATTTGCGTATGAAGCAGCAAAGTAGTAATGCTTTAGCGTTTGCGAAGTGGTTGGAAAAACAACCGGCAATTGCCCAAGTATTTCATCCAGGCCTGCAATCGCACTCGCAATATGCTTTGGCACGTCGTCAACAAAAGGCTGGCGGGGCAATCGTTTCATTTGTCTTAAAGGGCGGGAAAAAAGCGGCCTTTCGTTTGATTGATCAGACCCGTCTATGTTCAATTACGGCTAATTTAGGTGATACTCGTACGACCATTACGCATCCAGCAACCACTACCCATGGCCGTATCTCTCCTGCAGCTCGCAAAACGGCAGGTATTAGTGATGGCTTGGTGCGGGTGGCGGTTGGGCTTGAAAATATTGATGACCTCATTGCCGATTTCAAACAGGCTCTCGACAAGAAAACTTAGCATTAGCAGAGCGATTTATGCTGCAGGCAATAATCTGCGGGGATCATTAATGGTTCGCAAAGGCATGATATGAATTTTATTGGCATCAAATTCTAAGAAGACAGCGCTGCCAAGATGAATTCCCAGTCGTTTGATTTCGGCTGATGAAGCCTCCCATACCAGAGACTCTTTGCTGCTGCCAACGCTAAATCGGACTACTGCTATTTGACCAATAGAGCTAAGCGTTTCAACCCGCGCCGGTAAAAAGGTCGGAGCAGCTTGCGCATGAACCGTTAACCCATCCTGGGGAATGACCCAAGCTACAGGGCTAGCAGGCGGAATTTTGCCTTTATCAAGCACGTCAAAAAACCAATCATTCGGTGGCCAATCTAGGCGCCCAGCATTGAAGACACCGTTAAATACATTAGGAATGCCTACCAATTCAGCGACCCTTGAATTACGTGGCTTCTGAAATAACTCATTAGGAGCGGCTGTTTGCAGGCCAATGCCATGATCAATGACAGTAATATTGTCTGCCAGTAAATTTGCTTCACGTAAATCGTGCGTCACTAAAACAATTGGAATAGCGAGGTCTTGGCGTAATTCCGCCAAAATTCGGTATAGATTTTGACGGGTTGGATTATCGATTGCCGAAAACGGTTCATCTAACAACAATACCTTGGGGTTTCTAGCTAAGGCGCGAGCGAGGGCAACGCGTTGCTGTTGCCCGCCTGATAGTTGAGCTGGCAAGCGGTCGGCAAATTGACCCAAAGCCATCCGCTCAAGCCACGCTTGTGATTGTGCGATACGTGTTGACTTAGAGAGGCCACTATTTTCTAAGGCAATTGCAACATTTTGTAAGGCCGATAAATGGGGAAAGAGGGCATATTGTTGAAATAAAAAACCACAAGAACGTTGCGCTGGTGAGAAGTTAGTAAGGGCATGATTAGCGTTTAACCCTTCAAACCATATTTCGCCGGCGCTCTCAATGAGACCCAACTGGGGTTGATGTAAGCCGGCAATGGTTCTGAGTACGGTTGTTTTGCCGCTACCCGATGGTCCAACCAAAGCATGTAACTCACCAGCTGCACAACTTAGGTTAATTTCTAACGGAATACTGGGATGGTGGCGGTTACCGTGAGATTGACTCTGGATACGTACTTTCAGCATTAGTGTATCCGTTGTGCTCGGGGCTGGCTGTTAGAGCCAAAAAATCCATAAGAAATAGCTATTGCGCACAAGGAAATGCCCAACAATAATAGCGATAACATTCCTGCACCTTGGGTATCAAAACTTTGTACTTGATCATAAATGGCAATTGAAGCCGTTTTTGTTTTGCCTGGTATTGCCCCGCCAATCATGAGAATGACACCAAATTCTCCGAGTGTATGAGCAAAGGTTAGAACTGCAGCGCTAAGCACGCCACGCCATGCTAAAGGCAGATTAATGCGGTAAAAAATTTGCCAACCACTTAAACCGCAGACCTCAGCAGCTTCCTTTATGGTAGTGGGAACAGCCTCAAACGCCCGTTGAATCGGTTGAATTGCAAAGGGTAAGTTCACTATTAAAGAGGCAATGAGAATGCCGAGGAAGGAAAATACCAAGGGCTCGCCAAATAGGGTTTTACCGCTAAAGCCAACCAATAGGTAGTACCCCAAAACCGTGGGGGGTAGCACCAAGGGAAGCGCTAGTAGGGCCTCTAGCCAAGGCTTCCATTTACCGGCGCTGACCAAATGATGCGCTAGCCATATGCCAAAAGGCAAAATAATCAACAGCGTGCAAAAAGCCAACTGGAGCGATAAGAAGATAGCTTGGGTATCAATCATGATGGAATTACTGCCTATATTAGCTGAAAGGCTTTATTGCTTATCTAGATTTAGCTGAGACCCGCTAATTGAAGTTTAATAATACTAGGGTTTCTACCCATTATATAAATATATATTATATATAAATAGAAGTTTATTTTTATTTATCATATAATTTAAAGAACTAATTTCCTAGTCTTTTGGCTTAGATAACAACCTTCAAAATCGACCCATAAAAATGGTGCAAAATATCAATAAAATTGATTTAAAAAAATTGCGTCAATCAGCTGACGGCGCATGCAAATTGATGAAGGTACTTTCTAATCGCAATCGTCTAATGCTCTTGTGTGACCTTAGTCAAGGTGAAAAATGTGTCAGTGCCTTGGAGGAAAATCTGGGCATTGTTCAGCCCACCTTATCTCAGCAGTTAACCATTTTGCGGACACAAAAACTGGTTAAGACGCGCCGTGAAGGCAAGCAAATTTATTATTCTTTAGCGAGCCCCATTGCTATTTCGGTGATGGCTTTGTTGTATCAACACTACTGTAAAAAATAACTAGGAGTTTATATGCAATGCAACGTCGGTAATACAGATCGGTATTTGCGCATTTCAGTTGGGGCCATTTTAATTATTTTAGCGCTGACGGGAACTATTGGCATTTGGGGTTGGATCGGCATTGTGCCCTTAGCAACCGGTATTTTTCGTTACTGCCCGGCCTATTCACTGCTTGGCCTTGGTAATAAAGTAGCAAAGTAATTGTTCAGAGCCGATTTAGTAGGAAGCTGAATTTATGCCAAGGAAAGAAAATCGCGTACGCGGGCAAATCCGTCAGGCTCCAGAAAGTTTTCTAGGGCAGGGAGAGATTGCAGAGATTAATCAACACGGCCTTGATCAGCGGCGTAGGGGTTTCTTGCGGCAAGGCTTACTAGCTGCAGCAAGTGGCGCTATCGGCACAGGAGTTGCAGGTTTATCGGCTCCTGCTTTTGGCGCAGCTGATGGCGATCCAGCCATCTTAGAGAAACAAGTCTGGCAAACCACCCTAGGGAAAAATGTCGCCACCATGCCCTATGGCACCCCCTCTATATATGAGGCAAACTTAATCCGCCGTGAATCGCCAGGCCTCACCCGCGTATCAGCTGCTTCAGTCGCTTTTACCCCGCTACAAGGGCTATTTGGGATTATCACTCCCAACGGTTTACATTTCGAACGGCAACATCAGGGTTGGTACAACGTCGACCCTAATTTGCACCGCTTAATGGTGAATGGCCTAGTAAAAAATAGCCACGTATTTACGATGAGCGATTTAATGCGCCTACCATCGGTGTCGCGCATTCATTTTATTGAGTGTGGTGCAAATACGGGTTTGGAATGGGGTAATGTCGCTGTACCTACGGTGCAATATACCCATGGCATGTTGTCTTGCTGTGAATTTACTGGGGTGCCGCTGAGTCTATTATTGGACGAGTGTGGCGCTGATTTAAAAAAAGGTAAATATCTCCTGGCTGAAGGCGGCGATGGCTCGGGAATGACGCGGACAATTAATTTAGATAGTGCGCTCAAGGATACTATTGTGGCTTGGGGTATGAATGGCGAAATGCTGCGCCCTGAAAATGGCTTTCCATTACGCTTAGTGGTGCCAGGAGTTCAGGGGGTCAGTTGGGTTAAGTGGCTGCGCCGACTCGAGGTTGGTGATATGCGTTACGCGACTAAAGATGAAGCGGTCCATTACAACGATCTGATGCCTGATGGTTTAGCGCGTCAATATACTTCGATTCAAGAATGTAAATCGGTAATTACGACCCCTTCGGGCGGTCAACAATTACTTGAAAAAGGTTTTTATAACATTACGGGCTTGGCATGGTCTGGTCGCGGCAAGATTAAACGCGTAGACATTTCAGTTGATGGGGGCAATAACTGGCGTACCGCGCGCTTAGAAATACCCGTTTTGACCAAAGCGCTAACGCGTTTCAATTTTGCTTGGACCTGGGATGGTGCTCCAGCAATTTTGCTTTCTCGGGCGACTGATGAAACAGGTTATGTACAACCCACAATTAAAATGTTACGCGATGTAAGAGGGACTCGCTCGATTTATCACAATAATGCAATCCAGGCCTGGAAGGTTGATAGCAATGGTGAGGTGAGTAATGTCCAAGTTGGCTAATTTATTTTGTTATAGCCCTTTTCGCAGGACGCAGCACCTATTGGTAGCGGCATTGATAGCCTTTATTGGCATACCTAGCTATGCCCAAAATTCTTCACCCCTGGCGGCTTCGAGCCTGCCCCATTATCAGGGGATTGGCAGAATTGCGACCCCAGCAGAAGTAAATGCATGGGATATTGATGTTCGTCCAGACTTTGTTGGCTTACCAAAGGGATCTGGTTCTGTAGCACAAGGTCAAGCGTTATGGGACATAAAATGTGCAAGCTGTCATGGCACCTTTGGCGAATCGAATGAAATTTTTACCCCAATTGTGGGTGGCACGACCCAGGCCGATATGAAGTCGGGTCGGGTAGTAGCGTTAAACGATAACAAACAGCCCCAAAGAACAACCTTAATGAAGGTCTCAACTTTATCTTCGCTCTGGGATTATATTTATCGGGCTATGCCTTGGAATGCACCGCGTTCGCTTTCTAGCGATGATACTTTTGCTTTGCTAGCCTATATTCTTTCTTTGGCAGAAATCGTGCCAGATAATTTTGTTTTAAATAATGTCAATATTTTTGAAGTACAAAAGAAGATGCCTAACCGCAATGGTATGACCTTAAATCATGGTTTGTGGGATGTTGCTGGCAAGCCAGACATACAGTCCAAGGCGTGTATGAATAATTGTGTAGCATTTGTGCAAATTGGTTCAAGCTTGCCTGACTACGCGCGAAATGCCCATGGCAATTTAGCCGAACAAAATCGGGAGTATGGACCCTATCGTGGGGTTAATACCACCCAACCCCCTTTAGCGCAATTGCCACCTCAAGGGGTTGCCCTGCCTATTGCTGTGAGCCCCTCTACGGCTAAGGTAAGCGGCCCAAAATTACTTTTTAAAGACAGCAATTGTTCCGCTTGTCACGCTGATCATAGCAAGTTGGTAGGCCCCTCGATTACCGACGTGGCCACAAAATATCGCGGTCAGTCTGGCGCTGAGGCTAAACTAGTGACAAAAGTAAAGCTAGGCGGGTCGGGTGCATGGGGGTCTATCCCAATGCCACCTCATCCTGACATCTCTAGTAAGGATTTACAGGTTTTGGTTCATTGGATGCTGACGGGGGAGTAAATACCAGTCCTTGTTAGCTTTCGTGGTGATTTATCGATAAAAGATGTTTAAGTTGACTTAAGGAGTTTTTATGAATAAGCAGCGACGAGATGTATTAAAGTACTCGGCCGTATTTGGAATGATGGCTGCAGCGGGTCTTATTAGTGAAGCGCAAGCCCAGGCTTGGAATAAGGCTGCCTTTGAAGGCAAAAGCCTTGATGATGTTTTTAAGATACTGGGAAGTGCTCCAGAAAAATCTGGCGCCGTTACTTTGAACGCTCCCGATATTGCTGAAAATGGCGCAGTCGTACCCGTTGGCATTTCTACTACCTTAAAGGCAGATCAAATGGCTATTTTGGTAGAAAAAAATCCCAGCACTTTGGCAGCACTATTTTTTGTTCCTGCTGGCACAGAGCCATTTGTTACTACCCGCATCAAAATGGGTCAAACCTCCAATGTCTATGCCTTAGTCAAGGCAGATGGCAAGTGGTTGATGTCCTCTAAAGAAGTGAAGGTGACTTTGGGTGGTTGTGGCGGTTAGTAGGTAGTTTATAAATATACCAATCTAGATTATTACTAATAGGGATTTTCCCTTGAACGATTAAGGAGCAATAATGGCTGATCCAATGCGTGTAAGAGCAACCGAAAGCGGCGGCGTGGTTGATGTAAAAATTTTAATGAAGCACGATATGGAATCAGGTCAGCGAAAAGACGCAGCCGGAAAAGTCATTCCAGCTTGGTTTATTAGCACCCTGAATGTAAAGGCCCAAGGTAATGATGTATTTAATGCGCAATTTGGACCTGCAGTATCAAAGGACCCATTTTTGAATTTTAAATATAAAGGCGCTAAAGGTGACAAGCTAGTCGTTAGCTGGATTGATAGCAAAGGCGATAAACGTACCGATGAGGCTACCGTCGC
The DNA here is from genome assembly GCA_947482555.1 of Burkholderiaceae bacterium. Classification (GTDB taxonomy): domain Bacteria; phylum Pseudomonadota; class Gammaproteobacteria; order Burkholderiales; family Burkholderiaceae; genus Polynucleobacter. The sequence continues at coordinate 10,155 of CANKKB010000020.1, forward strand.
TTAAGTTTGAAATTGCTTCAAATAATAAGGGTTATAAACCATGAGACCGCAATTTGAGCCAAGTTGTAAATCTATTTATGCAATAGTATTTAGCGCCTTTGCATTGCTGGCGTTAGCACAAACTACCCAAGCCCAAACCGCCAGCGATGGGATTGCTAAATATCGCGAAATGATTGCTGATGGCAACCCTTCCGAGCTCTATGAAGCAGCAGGTGAGGAGTTATGGAAAAAACCGATGGGCCCTAAAAATGCTTCTTTAGAGCAGTGTGATTTAGGCCTCGGTCCAGGTGTCGTTGTTGGTGCTGCAGCGCAATTACCCCGTTATTTTAAAGATAGTAATCGCGTGCAAGATCTCGAGTCACGCTTAATGACTTGTAGAGAAAAATTGCAAGGTATTGATCCTCAAGCTACCATTGATGCGCCATTTCAGGTGGGTCCTAAAAAAGAGATGGAAGCATTAGTGGCTTATGTTGTCACGCTCTCAAAAGGTAAAAAAATTAATGTTAGCACCACCCATCCCAAAGAAAAAGAAATGATTGCCTTGGGTAAGCGGGCTTTTTTCTTTGAAGGTGGTCCGATGGATTTTTCCTGTGCATCCTGTCACGGCGAAAATGGCAAACGTATACGCCTGCAGGATTTACCCAATATTACTACCCAAGCTGGTGCAGCACTGGGCTGGGGCTCTTGGCCGGCGTACCGCGTTTCGAGTGGACAATTTTGGACTATGCAACAGCGTTTAAATGATTGTTATCGGCAGCAGCGCTTCCCCTTTCCAATTTATGGCTCGGAGGTGACGATTGCTTTATCCATGTATATGGCAGCAACTGCTAACGGAGGCATTGTGCAAACTCCGGGCCTAAAAAGATAAGAATAGAACCCAATCATGAATAATTTAATCGAGAAAACTACCTTAGTGCGCCGCGCCTCAAAGGGGCTGTTGAACGTGGGTATCTGCGTAAACCTTGGTTTTGTGGCCGCAGCTATGGCGCAACAAAAACCCGACCCGGCGTTTCAGAAAATGATGCAGAGTGGCTTTAGGGCTGAAGGTATAGCTGGCTTAGACCGTATACAGCAAGATGAAACTCAGGCTTTTTGCTCTGACCCGGTTTTTGCGAACGGCACTAGTAAAGCAGCAAGCGCTAAACGTGAGGCCATTCAAAAACGGAATCTAGCAGAAATTCAACAACCATCTGATGGTAAATATGTGGGCGATTGGAAAAAAGGTGAGGCGATTGCCCAAAGTGGCCGCGGTGCTACCTGGACAGATACCGCCACCACGCCAGTTGGCGGAGGTTGTTATAACTGCCATGAAATTGATAAAAAAGAAATTTCCTACGGCAATATTGGCCCTAGTTTATGGAATTACGGTAAGTCACGTGGCTATTCAAACGAAATGATGGTGTACACCTGGAATCGAATTAATAATTCGAAGGCTTACAACGCGTGCAGTAATATGCCGCGCTTTGCGCACTTCAAATTACTGAACGAAAAGCAAATACAAGATTTAATGGCTTTGTTGTTAGATCCGCAATCGCCAGTTAATCAATAAGGGTTTATGTCAATTCATCGACGTGAGTTTTTGCAGGCGCTAGCCATAGCCGCTGCAGGCGGAATGGGCTTAAGCGCTAATTTTGCTAGCGCACAGGCGGCGGCAAAAAAATTCTATGACTTACCTAGCTTCGGTAATGTCCATTTATTGCACTTTACTGATTGTCATGCGCAACTACTGCCAATTTATTTTCGCGAACCCAATGTGAATTTAGGTATCGGGCCACAGGCAGGGCAGATGCCCCATTTAGTAGGGGATTATTTTTTAAAGGCCAATGGTATTGCACCGGGCACGCCCGAAGCGCATGCTTTTACTTACTTAGACTTTAGTGCTGCGGCACAAAACTACGGCAAGATGGGCGGCTTTGCCCACCTTTCTAGCTTAATTCAGCAAATGAAAGCCTCTCGTCCAAATGCCTTGTTATTAGATGGGGGCGATAGTTGGCAGGGTTCGGGAACAGCCTTGTGGACCAAGGGCCAAGACATGGTTGATGCTTCCTTGGCGCTAGGGGTTGACGTGATGACGGCGCATTGGGAGATGACATTAGGCGAGAAAAGAGTATTAGAAATTGTTGAAAAAGATTTTCGTAACAAGGTTTCTTTCTTGGCCCAAAATATAAAGACTGTTGATTTTGGTGATGATGTTTTTAGTCCTTATATCATTCGGCAAATGAATGGCGTTTCAGTCGCAATCATTGGCCAGGCATTTCCCTATACGCCAATTGCTAACCCGCGTTATTTTGTACCAAACTGGACCTTTGGTATACAAGAAGAAAATTTACAGAAAAATATTAATGAAGTGGTTAGCAAGGGGGCAAAAGTTGTCGTCTTGCTTTCCCATAACGGTATGGATGTGGATTTAAAATTAGCATCACGGGTTACCGGTTTACACGCTATTTTAGGTGGGCATACCCACGACGGCGTACCAATTCCGGTAAAGGTAAAAAATAGCTCCGGAGTAACGTTGGTTACTAACGCAGGATCGAATGGGAAGTATTTGGGGGTCCTAGATTTTGACGTTAAGGGGGGTAAACCAGTCGACTTTCGATATAAATTATTACCCATTTTCTCGAATTTATTGCCTGCTGATAAAGACATGAGCCAATTAATTCAAAAAATTCGCGCACCCTTTGAGGCTAACTTAGCTGAAAAATTAGCTGTAACCGATACCTTGCTTTATCGACGTGGTAACTTCAATGGTAGTTTTGATCAGGTCATTTTGAACGGCCTCATGGTGCAAAAGAATGCAGAAATTGCGTTCTCTCCTGGGTTCCGTTGGGGTACTTCATTGCTACCAGGGCAAATGATTACGATGGAAAATTTACTCGATCAAACAGCGATTACTTATCCCTACACTACCGTTTCCAATATGACGGGAGGAACAATTAAAAATATTTTAGAGGATGTCGCTGATAATTTATTTAACCCCGATCCTTATTATCAGCAAGGCGGAGATATGGTAAGAGTAGGCGGTTTAACGTACACCATTGATCCAGCTGCAGCTATGGGCGGACGTATTTCAAATATGCGTTTATATGACAAACTAATTGATGCAGATAAAGCTTATCGCATAGCTGGATGGGCGCCCGTTAGCGAAGAATCTAAAGAGCTTGGCGGCGAGCCAATTTGGGATGTGATTGCGCGCCATTTGCGCGAAACCAAAATAATTAAAGCGGTTAAATTAAACGAGCCTGAGGTTAAGGGGATTAATAATAACCCTGGAATGGTTGCCTTAAGTTAGGATTCAAAATTGATATGCGCGCAGTCATTGGCGCAAGTAAAGAGGGAAAAAATGAACAATAAATTCACTACTTCAGTATTGCTTAGCTTCATTTTTACTTGCACTGCGTGTATCTCACAGCTCAGCTTGGCGCAAACTACGAATACTCCCACGCAAGTGGTATATCACGTCGATGATGCTGAGGCACAGGGACTAAAAGCCTTACGTAATATTCGGAACCACTTAGATACCGCACCAAGCACGAAAATAATCATGGTTACGCATGCCAACGGGGTCGATATCTTGATGGAGGGCGCTAAGGATAAAAAAAATAATGTTGACTATGCTCCCTTAGTCGGGGCATTAAAGTCGCGTGGGGTGCGTTTCGAGGTTTGTGAAATCACCCTAAAAAACCGTAATTTAAAAAAAGATCAATTTATTCTCGATGCTGACTTCACGCCATCGGGCGTCGTACGCATAGCTGATCTCCAGGCAAAAGATCATTTTGCTTATATTAAACCGTAACGTCGGGGCTTTATTATTTGGCCTATTGTGCCAGTCAGCACTGGCACAGGGCATTGAACTAGCAACTACAAGAGATCAGACTCCGAATCAAATTCAACCGATTGAAGTAGCGAATCAAGTCTATTTCGTGCAGGGCTTACCTGAAATGGGTAATGCCAAAAATCAAAATTTTATTTCTAATGCTGGTTTTGTAATAACGCCTAAAGGGGTAGTAGTCATTGATGCTTTGGGCTCACCAATTTTGGCCGAGCAATTACTGCAAAAAATTAAGGCGCTTACACCCCAAAAAGTAGTAGCGGTAATTGTGACTCACTATCATGCCGATCATATTTATGGCTTGCAGGTTTTTCGGGATGCTGGAGCAGTAATATATGCAAATGAAAATGGGAAATTATATTTAACTTCAGATGCGGCTCAGCAGCGCTTAATCAGTTCGCGGAAAGAATTTGCCCCATGGGTAAATCAAAATACGCGATTGATTGCGGCTGATCATTGGATTAAAGGGCGCTTTAAGATGCTTGTGGGGGGCGTGGAGTTTTTATTAATTAGCGTTGGGCCAGCACACACAGCCGACGATCTCATGGTTTATGTACCCAGTAAAAAAGTATTATTTGCGGGCGATCTGGTTTTTAATGGGCGTATTCCTTTTGTTGGCAATGCCGATAGCAAGCATTGGATCGCTTCTTTGCAGCAGATTGAAAAACTGCAGCCGGCAATTATTGTCCCTGGGCATGGTGCTTCTTCCAATGACCCACCAAGGGATGTCGTCTTTACGAATGATTATTTACATTATTTGCGCGACTCCATGACACCTGCAGCGCGAAACTTGGATTCCTTCGATGAGGCTTATCAGGCGACGAATTGGTCTGAGTATGAGGGCATGCCGTTGTTTCGGGCTGCTAATCGCATGAATGCGTATAACGTTTACCTCTCGATCCAAGAAGAGTAATTTCCTTTAAAATGGTGCCATGATCAGTTTTAATGCTAAATCTCTTTTTAAGCCTTATTTTTTTAAAATAATTTGTTTTTTTATAGGAATTTTTTCCATTCATGCCTTTTGTTTTGCTGCCGATGCCGCCCTCAAAAATGGCAAGCTTATCGAAGAAACGAAGTGTTACGCTTGTCACGCAAAAAAATCAGGCCTTGGCAATGGCGACATGATTTATACCCGCACTGATCACAAAGTAACTAGTTATAGCCGTCTCAAGACGATGGTTTCTGTTTGTAATAGTGAATTACGGCTCGATTTATTTCCCGAAGATGAGGCCGATATAGTTCAATATCTAAATCATCAGTTTTATCATTTTAAGAATAACTAAGCTAGTGCCAAATTCCAACGATCTACTTCACCTTAGCCAATATGTCTTGTGGCTTACTCTGGCAGTGACGATTATGCTTGGTGCACTCATGCAATGGTCGAGCTTTTGTACCATGGGTGCTGTGTCTGATATATTAGTTATGTCTGACTACACGCGAATGCGGCAATGGTCTTTGGCAATTGGCATAGCAATTATTGGGGTTGCTGTTTTGGCTTCGCAAGGCTATATCGACACCAGCAAATCGATTTACACCAGTAATCGTTTTCTTTATCTCTCGACGATTATTGGCAGCCTTTGTTTTGGTTTTGGCATGGTTCTTGCATCAGGTTGTGGTAGTAAAACCTTGGTACGCATTGGTGGTGGAAATTTAAAGTCAGTCGTGGTATTTTTTGTTTTGGGCTTAGTTTCTTATATGACCTTAAAAGGGTTCTTAGCGGTTTTGCGCGTCAATACTATTGATACTTTGTTTCTGCCATTGAGTACTACGCAAGATCTTCCTAGTATTCTTGCAGCGCAAACCAGTATTGCTAAAGCCCATTTGCAGCTCATGTTGGGATTACTCATCGGTGGCGCATTCATCCTCTTCGCTTTGCTGAAAAAATCGTTTTGGCAACTCGATAATCTATTGGCAGGTGCTGGGGTAGGTTTAGCAATTATTGCTATTTGGTGGATTTCTGGTTATCTCGGCTTTATCGCCGAAGACCCTAAGACCCTTGAGGAAGTGTTTTTAGTTACCAATTCTGGGCGGATGGAAAGCCTTTCCTTTGTAGCGCCATACGCTTACACCCTCGACTGGCTGATTTTATTTAGTGATACCTCGAAAGTGTTAACCCTTGGAATTGTAGCGGTTGGCGGCATGATTATTGGCGCCTTTTTAAGTGCTATTCTCACTAAAACATTTCGTTGGGAAACGTTTCATGGCGTCGAAGATACTGGCAATCATTTGTTAGGCGCCGCCTTGATGGGTTTTGGCGGAGTTACTGCCTTGGGATGTACGATTGGTCAAGGTTTAAGTGGGGTATCTACCTTAGCACTAAGCGCATTTTTGGCCTTACCGGGATTTATTGGTGGGGCGTGTTTAGGGTTGGTGTATTTGCAGTGGCGTCTTGAACGTCAGCTAAATTAAAAGGCGGGCGAGCTATGCATATTGACTGGGCTGCATTTACACCCATCCCGGCATTATTAGGCGGCATTATTTTGGGCCTCGCTGTGGCACTCTATATTCATTTGCATGGTCGAATTTTAGGTGTCAGCGGAATTATTGGTGGCCTTACAAAACCGCAGGCAGGTGATTGGGCATGGCGGCTCAGTTTCACGCTGGGTTTATTGTCTAGCCCTTTGTGGGCCGGCTTATTTTTTGACTTGCAAGCTATTCAGATCATTGATGCAGGTTGGGGCGCATTAATTATTGCCGGACTTTTGGTGGGTTTTGGAGCTAGCTATGGCTCTGGCTGCACAAGTGGCCATGGCATTTGTGGGCTTTCACGACTTTCCTTCCGATCTCTAGTAGCCACCCTAACTTTTATGGGCGCTGGGTTCCTTACTGTTTTTTTGCTGCGCCATGTTTTTTAAGACGCCTTGTGGAGCCCAATGATGAAACGTAGTTTTGCGCTGCTTAGTCAATTTGCCATTGGCGTTATTTTTGGATTAGGCCTAATTATTTCTGGAATGACCAATCCGCAGAAAATTTTGCAATTTCTTGATCTTGCTGGCAGTTGGGACCCCAGTCTAATTTTTGTCATGTTCGGCGGTATTTTAGTCAGTTTGGCCGCATTTTATCTTGCCCGTAAACGCTCTGAAGCTTGGTTTGGTGGGCTCGTTCAGTGGCCAAAAAGTAGCCCCATCGACCGCCATTTAGTGATTGGCAGTCTGTTATTTGGCATCGGGTGGGGAATTGCTGGATTTTGCCCAGGGCCAGCAATTGTTGCCTTAGGGGCTGGACATGTAAAGGCCTTGGTTTTTACCTGCATGATGTTGATCGGCATGCTAATTTATCAGCAGTTGGGCAGCCAAATTAAAAACCGTCTACATTAATCACATTGAATGCTTTTTAAGAGGTTGAAATGAGTATTGGAATTGCTTGTCATAATGCATTATTTGGTACGGCCGGACAAATTACACCAGCTGATTTAGTTGAAATTGCCGCCCAAGGCTATAAAAGCGTAATCAATAACCGCCCAGATTATGAGGAGGGGCCAGAACAACCTCCCCATGATTCGATTCAGGCTGAAGCTTTAAAACTCGGCTTGAATTATGCTTTTTTACCAGTTGTTAGTGGCGCTATCACGCTTGAGCAAGTAGAGGAAATGGCGCGCTTGTTAAAAACACTGCCAGAACCTATTTTGGCCTTTTGTCGCTCAGGCGCTCGCTCGACTAATCTATATCAAATGGCGGTGCATCTCAATCAAGAGCGTAGTTAAAAATGCCCCGCTTGTTAAATACCGAAGAGCGTAGTGCCATTGCCAGTGATTATCCTGCCTGGCAAATTCAGCAGCAGCGGGATGCAATGAGCCGGACTTTTTTATTTACTAATTTTGAAGCCGCATTTCGATTTATGCAAGGTTGTGCCGTGTATGCTGAACAAATCGATCATCATCCCGAGTGGTTGAATGTATGGAATCGCGTTGAGGTCGTGCTGTCAACGCATAGTACAGGCGGATTAACGCTACTTGATCTGCAATTGGCTAAATGGATGGATCAAACTGCTAGTGCAATCGGCTTACAGCCGCCGAAATCATAAAATGCGTACTTGGTTCATGAGGCGTAACTGTTCATTTACGCCACTACAGCTTAGCCATTTTTATCTTTCTTTGGCTGGCTTTTCATTATTGGTTGGAACCTATTTTTTATTACAAGGGGTCTGGATCATTATTTGTTTTACTTTGCTTGAATTAACGATCGTGGCAATTGCTTTACTCGTTTATGCGCGTCATGCGCTTGATTATGAAAAAATTTCAGTTGATGGCGACCAACTCATTTATGAAAAAAGTTGGGGCGGCCAAGTCAGTAGATGTCAATGGAACGCCCGCTGGGTAAAATTAATTCATCTGCATAATGATCCTAATCAACTGGCTTTACGTTACGGTAATGAAAAAAAGCCGATTGGACTTTTTTTACGCAATGCCGATCGACCCCGTTTTGAACGTGATTTAAGCCTACATCTCACTTAAATCGACTGTATTTAAAGGACTTTATGAGAATTGAAATACCAGAGAATAAGCGTTTTGTGCATGAATCAACAATGGACATTCGCTGGGGCGACATGGACGCATTTCAACACGTGAATAACACCCTTTATTTTCGTTATATGGAGCAATCCCGTATCGACTGGATTGTTTCTTTGGGTTTTACCAATATGGTTGATAAGGAAGCCTTATTGATGGTAAATGGTTTCTGTAATTTTTATGCCCAATTATCCTTTCCTGGCACATTGCTGGTACAAACCTTTATTGGGAATATTGGGAAATCTAGCATTGATTTATATAACACCATTGCTTTGGCAAATGCGCCAGAAACGATTTGTGCTGCCGGAGGTGCTACGATGGTATGGGTCGATTTGGGGACGAATAAATCCCGTCCTTGGCCCGAGCATATTTTAAAAATATTGCAATAACAATATCCCCAGCGCTTGTCTAAATTATTGCCAGAGCAAATGGTTGATTTTTCTCAGTACGATGCCGTTATTGATACCCGTTCTCCGGCTGAATTTGCCCTCGATCATATTCCCGGCGCAATTAATTACCCGGTTTTAAATAATGACGAGCGCGCACGAATTGGCACAATTTATAAAAATGACTCCGCTTTTGCGGCGAAAAAAATTGGCGCAGCTTTAGTAGCGCGGAATATTGCAGCCCACTTAGAAAACCATTTTTTAGCCTTTCCCTATACTTGGCGCCCCCTTATTTATTGTTGGCGCGGCGGCGAACGGAGCGGGGCATTTACGCTGATTCTGCAGCGCATTGGCTGGAAGGCTGATCAGTTAGTGGGCGGATACCAGGCTTTCAGGCGTCATGTCATTAGCGACCTCAATACGTTTGCTGGCCAATTTTCTTTTGTCGTTATCTGCGGCATGACGGGAACCGGCAAAACCCGTCTATTGGCTGAATTACAGGGACGGCAGGCGCAAGTCCTTGATCTAGAGGGCTTAGCAATGCATCGGGGTTCAGTCTTAGGGCGCCATCCCGTAGCCGAGCAACCAAGTCAAAAAAGTTTTGAAACTGCGCTATGGAATACCTTGCGTTTATTCGACCCTACTAAGCCAGTTTATGTGGAATCGGAAAGTAAAAAAGTCGGGGGCTTGCATATCCCCGACATCTTAATGGCGCGAATTCGGGAAGGGAGTTGCATTGAAATCGAAGCCGCGATTGAATTACGTGTGCAATGGTTAATGGATCAATACCAGCATTTTTTAATCGATGTTCCGACTTTAGAGGCGAAGCTTATTAGTTTGACTGCGCGTTATGGCAGAGTCAGAATCGAGGAATGGTGCGCCGCTGCTCAGGCAGGTGAATTTACTTGGCTTGTGAATGCCTTGTTAGTCCAGCATTATGATTCTGCCTATCAGCAGTCAATTGAGCGAAACTTTACGCATTACGGTTCTAAGCATCAGCTGCGTTTAGCAGCGCTGAGTCCGGTCGCTTTTAGTGCCTTGGCTGATCAGTTACTGGCCTTAAAGCAAAATTAATTAAAGGCTTGAATGCCTGTTTGGGCACGACCTAAGATAAGCGCATGAATATCATGCGTACCTTCATAGGTGTTCACGACCTCTAAATTCAGTAAATGCCGAATCACCCCATACTCATCTGAAATACCATTACCGCCATGCATATCGCGGGCCATGCGGGCAATATCCAACGCTTTGCCACAAGAATTGCGTTTCATAATTGAGGTAATTTCAGGGGAGGCGAGATGTTCATCTTTCATGCGCCCTAAGCGTAAGCAACCTTGTAGACCGAGACAAATTTCAGTTTGCATATCGGCGAGCTTTTTTTGAATGAGCTGGTTGGCAGCCAAGGGGCGACCAAATTGCTCGCGGTCAAGCGTATATTGCCGGGCTGCATGCCAACAAAATTCTGCCGCTCCCAGGGCACCCCAAGCAATACCGTAACGCGCTGAGTTTAAGCAGGTGAATGGACCTTTTAAGCCAGTAACATGCGGCAATTCATTTTCGCTGGGGACAAACACTTTTTCCATCACGATTTCACCTGTAATTGAAGCGCGTAAACCCATCTTGCCTGTAATTTTTGGTGTGCTTAAACCGGGCATGCCTTTTTCCAGAATAAAGCCACGAATCTCACCAGCATCATTTTTAGCCCAGACGATAAAGACATCAGCAATGGGTGAATTCGAAATCCACATTTTGGCCCCCGATAACTCAAAGCCACCCGGAACACTATGGGCCCGCGTAATCATGCCGCCAGCATCAGAACCAAAATTAGGCTCAGTAAGACCAAAACAACCAATGAGTTCGCCAGTAGCTAATTTAGGTAAATATTTTTGTTTTTGTTCTAAGCTGCCAAATTCATTGATAGGTACCATCACCAAAGAGGA
>CANKKB010000021.1 GCA_947482555.1 Burkholderiaceae bacterium
ATTGAGCGTTAAAGACATAGCGATCTTATCTTGAGTGTGATTAACCTGAATGCCGCGGGTAATGACATTCGTTTGGGCCCATAAAATACCGCGAGCAATATTTAAGTTTTGGTAGGTAAAGCCAGACTCATAACCGCCCATGGCCTGTAGTTTGCCTATTAATGCAGACCAATTGCTATTGGGCACATAGGCCGCGTAAACCTGGGGAATATAACCATAAGTATCGTTAGTGTAAAAACTCGCTCGTTTATAAGGCGTACCCAATCCCGGAAAACTATATAAACCTGCTTTCATAAAAAATTGAGCTACCCCGGTATTTTTTTGCAAAAGCAGCTGTGCATTCGAAACATCGGCAGTTGTGCTTAGATAGCCTGGCGTAACATTAGTTTGAGTGACTCCTAGGCCGCTTACTGCAGCTGAGGCAATCCATTCGCCATATTGTCCTAAATCAACTGCCAGCCCCTTGCTGCTAAATTCCAGTGCGTTATCCATATTGACGCCTATTTGATTACTATCGGTTGGCGTGGTGGAGATAAAGGACTGATTAATCGCCGTTTGGCAAAAGCCACTATTGGCAATAAGCCCTAGTGCTACAGCCAAAATACTGCAGTAAATTGACGGATATTTTTTAGAGTGCAAGCTTTGCTTTAGAAGATGTTTGAATAGAAGCGGAAGCGAAGAGGACGAGCCCAACCCCCGGCACTGGCAGTACTTGGGTTTGGCTGCTTCGTTCCCGACCTGACCAGGTTACCAAGCCACCATGCGAGGAGGCCCGTCCATCCCCATTTTAGCCTTGTTCGAATACCTATGGCAGTATTGGGATTGGTTCACACCAAGGGCGGTAAAAAATGAATATGAGCTTAGTCAGAATCGCGTTAATGTCGATGATGGTCGGCCTTAGTGGAATTGGTTTCTGCTTAGCTCAAGTTAACCCTCCCGCGGCTTTAGAAGGCGATATTGAATTAGAAAATATAAAAGTTCCGCCTAGAAATATTAAGGATATTTTGCAGGTGCTTGATACTAGTAAGCAAGACTTTACTGCTCAAGATGATGCAAAAAAGATTTTGGCATCTCCTAAGCCAGAATCAAATGATCCCAAAATATTAAATAATTTTTACTATAAACAAGCTAAGGCATATGAACGATTTGGTAACTATAGAGCTGCTGTTGCTATTTATGAAAAAATAATCACTGAATATCCTCTCACTGGAGCAGCTGGCGCTGACGAGCTTCTTTATTATTCATTGGCTGAAATGAGAAATGGCAATCCTCTTAAAGCAATTGACTTAATACAGCGAGCATATGCAATAAATTTTTCGATCGGCAATCAAAGGGGTTTTATATCCAATAATCGCATTTTAATTCAATATTTTCTTACTATTGGCAACTTAGAAGCTGCAAAAAAGACTATGGGCTTGCTTGAAACCCAGTTAGAACAACTATTAGCTAATCCTAAAGTACGTTTTGTTGACAAAGTACGCTTAGAGGGTCAGGTTGAGACTGTTAGGGGGTCAATTTTTCTTAGAGAGGGGCGATCAGTTGAGGCAGAAAGAAGATTTCGCAAGGCCATAAAATTAACATTGGAAACCATAGCTAATTTTCAGGGCGTCAATAACGAGCTAAACTCCGCTGAACGAAGTGCTGATAGTACTAGAGTAATTGATGGTATGAGTAGACTAGCTGAACTTCAGGATCTCCTAGCAACGGCATTTTTAAATCAGTATAGATTTATAGATGCTGAAATAATGGCCAGAGAGAGTATTAACACAGTGATAAGATCCTTTGGAGTGGTAGCTCCTGAAATTACTTCAGGTTTAACCACGTTAGCAAATACTCTTTTGGCTCAGGGGAGGGTTGATGAAGCTCGTTTTTTAGCCCTTGAGTCTTTAAGAATATTAACTTTAGGTAATTCTGATGAATTATCGACCCGGATGATAAGGCAGGAAAATTTTCTCGGGCAAGTTCTTGCCGCTGAGGGTAAATATACTGAAGCAGATAAAGTTTATTCAAATTTATTAAGTAATTTACAGAAAGATCCTGAATTATTGAGTAAGTTTCAACCAAGAAATTTAAATTGGGTGCTAGCCATGCTTAAAACCAATAAAGCAGCCCAAGCTACCCAAATGACGGATGTACTTCTAAAGCGGGCGGTGGGCCGGATGGATAAAAACTCGGCTAGTCTAGCAATGACCCGCGCTTTTCATGCCTCAGCCTTACAAGCCGATGGTAAAAGTGGTTCCGCAGTTACCGAATTTAAACAGTCCATCCCCATTTTGATCAACCAGGCCCAAAATAATACCGAGAACGCAACCGGCAGCTTTATTCAGACTCAGCGCCTCAATTTTGTGTTGAGTAATTACTTGGCACTCCTTGCCCAAACCGCTAAAGCAAATCCCTCTCAATCCGGTGATGCTGCTGCCGAGGCCTTTCAAATTGCTGATGTGGCACGCGGTAGTGGGGTGCAGCGCGCCTTAACCGAGAGTGCCGCGCGCGCTTCGATCAAAGACCCGCAACTGGCGACTTTAGCGCGTCAAGAACAAGATTTACAGCGGCGAATTAATACCTTATCCGATTTATTAACGGGCCTCTTATCTGCTCCTGCTAATCTACAACTCCCGGGAGTTCAAGCTAAGCTTAAAGCTGATATTGATTCCTTTAAAGCTGAGCGTGACCCGATTAAAAAAGAGATTGAGAAGAAGTTCCCCGAGTACGCTGAGTTAGTTGACCCAAAGCCGGCGACCGTTGAGCGCACCCAAAAGTTACTTAAGCCTGATGAAGTGCTTGTGTCCTGGTACTTTGCCGATACCGTTGGTTATGTCTGGGCGATTAGTAAAGACGCTCCAGTGCAGTTTGTGCAGCTGCCGATTGGTCGGGCGCAAATCGCAAAAGAAGTGGCGCAACTACGTAAATCCCTGGACCCCGGTGTCACCACAATTGAAGACATTCCGCCTTTTGATGTGTTGCTAGCCAATCAACTCTATCAACAGATCTTGGCTCCCGTGGAGTCGGCACTAAAGGGTAAAAAAGTCATGATTGTGGTACCCCACGCTGAACTAGGGCAGTTGCCTTTATCGGTCTTAGTGACTAAAGCTACGACCCAACCACTCAAGGCAGGAACTCCTTTTGCTGGCTATAAGACTGTGCCTTTTTTAACCAAAGACATTGCTATTGCGCAGATTCCATCAGTCACAGCCTTCACAGCATTAAGAAGTCTGCCTGAGGGGGATCTGAATCGCAAGAGCTTTGTCGGTTTTGGCGACCCGTACTTTAGTGCTACCCAAGAAAAGCAAGCTGATAAAACCAAAGGGACGCAGTTAGCTACTAGAGGCATTCCCTTAGCGCTTAGGAGTGCACCTAAAACGAGTGGAGTCAGTTCTGCTGAACTAGCACTTCTGCCAAGACTGCCGGATACAAGCCTTGAGATAGAAGATATTGCCAAAGTGGTAGGAGCAGGGCCAGACGATATCTTTTTACACAAGAAGGCCAGTGTGAAGCAAGTCATGTCAATGGATCTGTCTAACCGTAAAGTGGTGATGGTCTCTACCCACGGTTTAGTCCCGGGAGAGCTTAATGGTTTAACCCAACCAGCGCTCGCTTTATCGTCACCTGATGTTACGGGGGATAAGGATGATGGACTACTGACCATGGATAAAGTCATTGGGCTAAAACTCAATGCCGATTGGGTCGTACTCTCGGCTTGTAATACTGCCGCTGGCGAAGGCGCTGCTTCAGAAGCAGTCTCTGGTCTTGGTAGAGCCTTCTTCTTCGCAGGAACCAAAGCTTTACTAGTCTCAAACTGGCCAGTAGACTCCGTCGCTTCAAGGCAACTCATGACCGATCTTTTTAAACGTCAACAAGACAATAAGACCTTAGCCAAACCTGAAGCCCTAAGACAAGCGATGCTTGCGCAAATCGATCAAGGTGGAGTCAAAGACGGTAGTATGATGAAATACAGCCATGCCCACCCACTCTTTTGGGCACCCTTTATGGTGGTGGGGGATTGAGTTGGAATTGATTCGATGAAAAAAATGAAACTGTGGATACTGTCTGGCTTACTAATTTTGCTGCCTGCTTGCTCATCTGCCTTTCAGCTATATGCAACCGGAACTGGAGTAGAAGATTGTCTGTATGTTCCTACCCCTAAAAAGTTTACCGATGACTTACAAAAACTATTGGTAGAAAAAGGAATTAATGTCACTGTAGTGAATGGGGGCGCAAGCAAAGAAACTAATTTGGAATTTCTTTATCGTATTTTTAAACAGGATATAAACCCCGAAGTGAAATTAGTAATTTATGTTTCTCCCGGAGGCGGCTATCACCATCCCCAGTGGATGTAACTTGACTATATTGAAAAAGTGTTGTCATACACTCAAAAAAGAAATATACCAACTATTATTGCTTTGCCGATTAGAAAACTAAAATCAAATAGTAGTTTTCTGCAAAAAACCGCTGACTTAACTAAAAAATACAATGCCTATGACTATGGAAGTTACGCAAAAAATATTTCCGATACCTCTGAAAACTGGGTATACCGCGATACGATTTTAATGATTCGCCAAAATTTAGAAACAGCAGGTAATAACGCAATTACTGGAAATTATCAAAAAAATAAACAATTTTTAACTGCCCAAGGCTGCTATCTGTGGGCGGAAAATATGCTGCCTTTAATTCTGCAGGTCATTAAAGAGCGTAATATCCAATAAGGTCACTCTAGCTTAGCGCTTTGCGACTTGGTTCACCCACTTTTATTTTAGCCTTGTTAGAATCTAGGTATGACTGCATTGGCATTAGCCCGTTCGTGGCGACCTAAAACCTTCACTCAATTAGTAGGGCAAGATCATGTCGTCAAGGCTCTAACGCATGCCCTAGACCAGGGGCGCCTGCATCATGCTTGGTTATTTACTGGGACCCGTGGCGTAGGAAAAACGACGATTGCCCGCATTTTGGCTAAAGCGTTAAATTGCACTGGACCTGATGGCAAAGGCAAAATGACTTCAGAGCCCTGTGGAAAATGTCCTGCTTGCGTTGAAATTGATGAGGGCCGTTTTGTCGATTACATTGAAATGGATGCGGCTAGCAACCGTGGCGTCGATGATATGGCTGCCTTGCTTGAAAAAGCCGCCTATGCTCCAAGTAGCGCTCGCTTTAAGGTCTACATGATTGACGAGGTACATATGTTAAGTACCCAAGCGTTTAATTCGATGTTGAAAATGTTGGAAGAGCCACCACCCCATGTGAAGTTTATTTTGGCGACGACTGATCCGCAAAAAATTCCGGTTACGATTCTTTCACGTTGCCTACAATTTAATTTAAAGCAAATGCCGGTAGCGTTGATTATCGAACATCTGGAAAAGGTATTAACGGCAGAAAAGGTTAGTTATGAGCCTGTTGCGTTGCGAGTGCTTGCCAAGGCTGCGCAGGGCTCGATGCGCGATGCACTTTCACTTACTGATCAAGCCATTGCATACGCTGCCGGCGCTGTGAATGAAACCGCAGTGCGTGGCATGTTGGGTACCCTAGATGATGCTTATCTCATTAGCATGTTAGATGCCCTAGCAACGCATGATGGTGCGAGCTTATTGGCTATTGCAGAAGAAATGGGCGTTCGTAGCATGTCATTCTCCTTAGCTTTGCAGGATTTATCGAGCCTGCTGCAAAAAATTGCTGCTGCACAGGTTGTTCCTGAATCAGTGCTAGATGATTGGCCTGAGGCAGGCGAAATTCGGCGCTTGGTGTCGGTATTCACCCGTGAAGAAATTCAATTGTTCTATCAGATTGCTATTACCAGCCGAACTGATATTTCCTTAGCGCCCGATGAGCAAACTGGCTTTGCCATGGCCTTATTGCGGATGCTGGCGTTTCGTCCAGCGGGATCGGGCGATTTGTCGCAAAAGACACTACCCGCGAGTACGCCGGTAGTTAAATCATCACCTAAGCCAGCAATGAAGACTGAAACTCAGTCTGCAACTAAACCTGCAACTAAAGAAGCGCCTGAAATCCTCAAAGAAGTGCCCAAGGCCTCAGAAGCGCCCAAGGTCTCAGCGGTAGCTTCTGCAGTATCTTCGTCTGCTGCAAGCAACGGGGTACCGGAGGCAGGGCGTCCCAATTGGCATGATTTAATGCGCCAATTACCCCTGCGTGGTTTGGTGCAACAAATGGCCTTTCAAACCGATTTACAAGATTGGGTTGACTCCTCGCAAGGCATTAAGATCATTGCGGTCAGTAGCTTGCCACAGTTAGCGACAGCTGATTGTGTTGAGCGCCTCCGCGAAGTACTTGCCACCCACTTTGCCAAGCCGGTGCGGCTTGAGGTTGTTGGCGGAGTGGTTGATCAATCGGTGGCTAAAATTGATGCGCAAGTTAATCAAGAGCGCCGTTTAAATGCTGAAGAGCAAATTGCTACCGATCCTTTGATTAAAGAACTAGAAAAGCAATTTGGTGCAAAAGTGGTGAGCGGATCAGTACGGCCGTTGTAGGAGAACTCGTGAGTCACATTAGCAAGATGGAATTGAGTAAAAAGATGAGGAATGCGTCATGATGAAGGGTCAATTAGCAGGCTTGATGAAACAAGCTCAGCAAATGCAAGAAAATATGAAACGCGTGCAAGAAGAGTTGAGTACGCTTGAAATTACTGGCCAAGCCGCGAATGGCTTAGTAAAAATTACACTTACAGGTAAGTATGAAACTAAGCGCGTACAAATTGATACTAGCGCGATGGAAGACCGTGAAATGCTCGAAGACTTAATTGTCACCGCTTATGCAGATGCCTTTAAGCAGGCCGAGGCAGCAAACTCAAAGCTGATGTCGGGTGCGACAGCGGGTATGCCGATGCCCCCCGGATTTAAGTTACCGTTTTAATGACGCGAAATTCAACTAAGCCGAACGGTAAGTACGATTTGCCGCAAGACGCTTTACAGCGCTTAATTGATGCCCTAAGAGTATTGCCCGGAGTTGGGCCTAAGTCAGCACAACGCATGGCTTTTTATTTACTGCAACATGATCGCACAGGCGCGGCTTTGTTAGCACAATCGCTTGGTGAGGCGGTGGAGAAAGTAGGGCATTGCAAGCGCTGTAATACCTTTTCGGAAACCGAAATTTGCATTACCTGTGGCGACCCGCGCCGTGACCCTAGTTTGTTATGTATTGTGGAAACTCCTGCCGACCAAGTGATGGTGGAGCAAACTCTGAGTTTTAAGGGGAATTACTTTGTTTTAATGGGACGTATTTCTCCCCTTGATGGTATGGGTCCAACCGAAATTCATTTTGATCGCTTACTTGTCCGTATAGAGCACCCCGATACTGAAGTGCCAGTGCGAGAGGTTGTTTTGGCCACCAACTTCACCAGCGAAGGCGAGGCCACTGCCCACTATATTGGCGAAGTTTTAAAACTTAAAGGCATTAAAGTAACCCGGATCGCTCGTGGCATACCGGTTGGCGGGGAGCTTGAATATGTCGATGCAGGCACATTGGCACGCGCTATGCTCGATCGTCGAACCTTGGGTTAAGCTAATTTTTGCTTATTAATCAAAGAGATAGTAACGCGAATTTTTACTAAAAATAGGGCTTTGTCACCTATAATTCGAGGGTAACCGTGAATTTTCATGATAGAACTCGATTGAATTGAACTTATTTAAAATATTTTGCAGTCAATTGCTGTGGCGCTTACCTCGGCACACTCTGAGCGCAGCCTACTTTAGCTTCGTCATGCTCGGTTATTGTCATAGCGTTTTTGCCCAATCAGTTCCGGCTACAGTAACTGTGCAGCCCACCAATAAGTTTGACGCTTTTAATCGGGCTGAGCCAAGCACTAAAGTTGAATCATTTTTACCGCCGCCCGAACTCAATTCAACCGAGGTACCGTTACCGAAAATACTCAACCAATCGGTGAACAATGCGCGTAGCAGTTGGGATTTGCGGCAGCTCTGGAATGAGTTAAGGGCTAACAACCCGCAATTGATTGCCGCACGTGAAGCCTATTTTGCTGCCAAGGCTACGGTACCGCAAATTAATGCGCCTGCTAACCCCACAGTTGGCTTGGTCGTTTCTGGTATGCCTGGGTCGGGCTCACCGCTCGCCTTTGGTACTGCGGGAACTAGCCCACAAAGTCAGAATGCGTTTTCCTTCCAACAGCCTTTTCAGTTTCCAGGTAAGCGAAGTTTGGCTGCCGACATTGCCGATACCTCTGCCGAGGCCTTGCAAGCACGTAATGAAAATCTCTACTTACAGTATGGCGCTCAACTCGCTAGTTTGTATTACAGTACTTTGGCCTCGCAACGACAATTAAAAGTATTGAGCGAAACCGTCGTACGTACCGAGCTCATTAAAAATATTGCGAAAGCACGTTATGCGAATTCATCCGCTGCTTATGTGGAGTTTTTGAATGCACAAGTTTCGCAAAGTGCTGCTGAATCGGATCGCTTTACTTTAGAGCGGCAACTCGCGGTCGCCTACAAAAATATTAATGTATTAATCGGGCGCGATCCTCGTGAAAAATTGGTATTACGTGGAGACCCAGGTGCAGCAGTGCGTAAGGTGCCCACTTTAGTTGAGTTGGAAAGTTATGCTGAATCCAGCCACCCCTTGTTGAAAAGCTCGCTGTTGCAAGTCGATGCCGCTAAAAAAGGTGTTACTTACGCAAAGAAAGCGTATTTACCTGATTTTCAGATTATTGGCACTAACTTTATGAACCGCAGTCCATTTGCGGCAAATAATAGTGCTTCGTATTACCAAATTGAATTCGATATCGTAATTCCCTTGTACTTTTTTATGAAGGAGCGTTACGGAGTAGAGCAGGCAGTACGAAACCAAGCTGCTATTGAGGCCCATAACACTTCAATGCAGCAAGAGATTGTTCTTGGCGTTGGTAGTTCTTATGCTTCTTATGAGCAAATTAAAAAATTGTATGAATTTTTACGTGATCGTCAGCTACCTGTGGCCGAAGCCGCATATAAAGTTTCGCTGATACAGTATGCTAATAATGGTCAAGGATTTAACAATTTAATGACTGCACAAATTCAATTACGCTCGATTGAAATACAACTAGCGCTTGCAGAAAGTAATTTAATGCAAGCACAGGCTACTTTATTTGCTGCGGCAGGTAAAGACCCAATTGAATAGGCGCTACCAATGTTAAAAAAACTGACTCAATATTTTGAAAAAATTCTTGCACTGATCAAGCAGCTTAGCGTAATAGTAATGAGTCGTCTTCAGGTTTTTAAAGAACAGGTCTTTGCTATGTATTGGGATTTAACGCCCGATAATCGTCAACGGGTGCGTTTAGTCGCCTTCGCTTTTGCTATTTTGGCCCTAGGCTTTTTGGTTGGACGTATTACTAACGTTAATCGGACGGTGGACATTGAGAAGGCAGAAAAAGTTCAACTCAAGGTTGAAAAAAGTGGGGCGATTGAGATCAAACTTCCCGACCTCAAGTTAAATCCAGCAATTTATCAATTTCAAGTGGTACAAAAAGCCCAGGTACCAGAGGACATTAAGGTACCGGGACGTTTTGCATTTAATGCTGAGAAATCGAAAGTGCTGTCTGCCCGCGTGCCAGGAAGGGTCGAGCGAATTTATGCCTTTGAGGGCGCGGTAGTTCAAGCTGGGTCACCCATCGTAGAGCTTTATAGCCCTGAGTTTCTATCAGCTCAGCAAGAGTTTTTATTAGCGACTAAAACAACTCAAGTTTTAAGTGGTAAGCAATCCTTAAGTGATGTTCTAGGAGATGCGCAAATTACGGTTCAAGCTGCAAGTAATCGCTTGCGCAATTTAGGTGCCTCTGATCAAGATATTCAGAATTTGTCTAAAACCGAAAAGGGCCAGCCGAATTTAATTATGCGCTCACCTTTGCAGGGTGTGGTGGTAAAGCGCAGTGTCGATCCAGGGGCCTTTGTGAATTCAGGCGATGTTGTTGCAACCCTAGCTGACCCTAAGCAGCTATGGTTTTTGGGGAGCGTATACGAGCAAGATATGCGTTTAATTAGCCGCGGGCAAAAATTGGTTTTGCGTACCGAGGCTTATCCCGATAAAGAATTTATTGCTTATGCAAACTATATTGCCCCAGCAATTGATCCAGTTACTCGCGCCCTTTTAATTCGTTGCGATGTAGATAACTCGGCAGGTCTGCTACGACCCGATATGTATGTTTCAGCTAAGCTCACAACAGGTATGACTGAAGCTTATGTGTTACCACAAACTGCCATTATTCGGGTGCGTGAAACCAAGTATGTGATTATGCGCATTGCTAGCGATACCTTTAGGCGGGTGCCTGTGAAGGGTTATGACATTGATAGTAAAACCTACGCGGTAACTGAAGGTTTAATGCCTAATGTCAATGTATTGATCGATGGCGCTGTACTGTTAAATGATCGTTTTTCTAGGCAAGAGGACTAAGTGAGTCTGTTTACTTCCTTTATGGGGGGCGTGCTTGAAAAGCGCATCATCGTCATTGTTGCCTCAATTGGTTTATTGGGGCTAGGAATGTTTAGTCTTAGTCAATTACCAATTCAGCCCTACCCTGGAGTAGCCCCCTTAACCATTCAGGCAATTTCGCAATGGCCTGGGCGCAGTACTTCTGAGGTCGAGCAGCAAGTAACCATTCCAGTTGAAAATGCCTTAGCCGGTATTCCAGGTGTGCAAGCTTTTCGTTCGGTTTCCTTATTTGGCTTATCGGTTGTCACCTTAAAGTTTACGGATACAACCGATCCCTTTAAAGCGCGCCAAACGTTTATTGTTAATCTGAGTAACGTGACTTTTCCCGCTGGAGTTTCATCGAGCATTAGCCCGGACTCAGATGCGACTGGTGAAATTATGCGTTATCACGTGCAATCGGAATTTGCTTCACCAACCCGCTTAAAAACCTTGCAAAATTACGAGATCTATAAAGAGCTAAAGCAAACTCCCGGCGTCGCTGATGTCTCGTCTTTTGGGGGTAAGGTGCGGCAATATCAAGTGATTATTACCCCTGAGAGCTTGCAAGCAAAAGGTGTAACCATCACGCAAATTATTACCGCTCTAAATAATGCTAATAGCAATGCAGGCGGCGGTTTATTGCCAGCAGGAGAGCAGCAGTTTGTGGTGAGGGGTGTTGGTCTAATTAAAAATATAGGCGACATTAGGCAGGTCGTGGTGGCTGTAAATCAGGGTGTTCCCATTCGCATTGGTGATGTAGCGACAGTAGAAATTGGTTTTGCTCCGCGTTTAGGCATGTTTCAATACGGAGAGAACGCTGATGCAGTAGAAGGTATTGTATTTTTGCGCCGCGGCGAAAATGCTACTGAAGTATTAGCCCGGGTGCGCGACAAAATAAAAGTCATCAATAAGCATATTTTGCCGCCAGGCATTCAAGTAATACCGTTTTATGATCGACAGGCACTCTTAGACATTACCATCGGCACTGTTAAGCACACCTTATTTTTTGGTATTTCTTTAGTACTTGCAGTATTATTTTTATTCTTAGGTAATTTGCGCGCCGCCGCTGTTGTCGCGGCTGTTATTCCTTTGGCGTTGTGCGTCTCGTTTATCCAGATGCATATTTGGAGCGTACCAGCCAACTTAATCTCCTTAGGGGCCATCGACTTTGGAGTGATTGTTGACTCGGCGGTTATTTTGACAGAAAACGTCATGCGCCATTTAGAAGAGGGTGGCAAGCGCTTAAATCAAAGCATCATTATTGCCACTAGTGAAGTGCAACGAGCGATGATTTATTCCACCAGCATCATTATTGTGGCTTATTCCCCCTTATTTTTTATGGGTGGTGTGGAAGGGATTATCTTTAAGCCCATGGCCTTCACCATGGGCTTTGCGCTGATTGCGGCCATGATTTTGAGCCTCACCTTTTTGCCCGCAATGATTTCTCTTATTTTTGGAGAAAACTTACATCACAAGCCGCCCAGCTTTATTACGCGTTTATTAGCGGGGTATAAGCCTTTATTGCGGCGCTGGATGGACCGTCCCCGCACCGTAGTAGCGATTGCAGTATTTATTCTGGGCTTAACTCTGTTTAGTATGACCAAGCTTGGGACTGCCTTCTTGCCCACCTTAGAAGAAAATAATATTTGGTTACGGGTGACCTTACCAAATACGGTTGATTTAAATTATTCAGTCAAAATTGCTAACGAATTACGCGGCATCTTTTTGAGGCAAGGCGAAATTGAAAAAGTAGCCGTGCAAATTGGTCGTCCAGATGATGGCACTGATTCAACTGGCGTTTTTAATCAAGAGTATGGCCTATATTTAAAAGCACCCGATAAAATGCCTTCAGGTTCGAGCAAGAAACAGCTC
Source organism: Burkholderiaceae bacterium (assembly GCA_947482555.1). GTDB lineage: Bacteria > Pseudomonadota > Gammaproteobacteria > Burkholderiales > Burkholderiaceae > Polynucleobacter. The sequence continues at coordinate 12,280 of CANKKB010000021.1, forward strand.
ATTGAGCATTTGGAGGTTGAGCTGAATAAAATTCCCGGCATCAATTATAGTTTTTCGCAATATATTCAAGATAACGTGAATGAAGCTTTATCTGGCGTGAAGGGCGAAAACTCGGTAAAAATTTATGGCCCGGATTTAGAGGTGTTAGATCTTAAGGCGCGCGAGATTATTGATGAGTTGAAAAAAGTTTCAGGGGTGGCTGATGAAGGTATTTTGAAAGAGTTAGGGCAGCCTACCTTGAATATTCAAATTGATCGCGAGAAGGCATCTCGTTACGGCATTAATGTGAATGATATTCAAACCATTGTTGCCAATGCTATTGGAGGCATGCCGATTACCAATTTGCTCGAAGATGAAAAAACTTTTGGTATTACGGTGCGTTTAAATGAAGCTAGTCGTAATGATGTTTTAGATGTTTCTAAATTATTAGTTGATTCGCCATCGGGCGCTACGATCCCCTTATCGATGGTTGCTAAAGTTAGTTTAACTGATGGCCCCTTCTTTATTTACCGTGAAGCAGGTAAGCGGTATATCGCGATTAAATTCAGCGTGCGTGGCCGCGATTTAGGCAGTGCGGTGGAAGATGCGCAAGCGTTGGTGCAAAAGAATATTACTTTGCCAGCGAACTATTCGATTAGTTGGGATGGACAATTTAATCAAATGAAACAAGCGCAGAAAAAGTTGATGATCATTGTGCCTTTAGCTTTGCTCGGCATCTTCCTTTTGTTAGTTAGCGCCTTTGGAAACTTTCGTGATGCAGTGATTGTGATGATTAATGTTCCCTTTGCGGCAATCGGTGGTGTACTGGCTTTGCATCTAGCCGGGGAGACTTTAAGTATTTCGGCTTTCTTCGGCTTTCTATCCCTATTTGGTATTGCGATTCAAGACGGGGTGATCTTAATTTCCTTTATTAATAAATCGATGTCAGATGACCTGGCGGCAATGAAAGACACTATGGTCGAGGGCTCTTCTTTGCGGGTGCGCCCAGTATTAATGACCGCGATGCTATCGGGCCTTGGTTTATTGCCTGCTGCTTTATCGCACTCGATTGGCTCTGAAGCGCAGCGTCCGCTTGCCCTAGTTATTGTTGGCGGTATGGTTACGACGACGATTCTGACCTTATTGGTTCTGCCCGTGATTTATAGCTGGTTTAGAGGACGCGCCTTGCCTAATGCACCAGTCATTTAGCAATACTGTATTGATTCATAATTACTTATTTTAATTTACTTATTTTTAGATTCTAACTATTTATGCCAGCTCAACCAGATTTACATATTCTTGTTTCCAATGATGATGGTTATTTAGCTCCTGGGTTATTGGCATTAGTCAATGCTTTACGGCCCTTGGGTCGGATTACCGTAATTGCTCCAGAGCAAAATCATAGTGGCGCCTCGAATTCATTAACCTTATCACGCCCCTTATCGATTCATCGTGTGGCTGGTGGTGAACGAGATGGGTTTTTATTTATTAACGGCACTCCAACTGATTGCGTGCATATTGCCATGACTGGTTTTTTAGATCAGCGCCCCGATTTAGTCGTTTCGGGTATTAATCAAGGCGAAAATATGGGTGAAGACGTACTCTATTCAGGTACGGTGGCAGCAGCAATTGAGGGAGTCATGTTTGGGGTGCCCGGTGTAGCGTTTTCACAAATTGACCGCGGTTGGGCCCGCATTGATGACGCAGCAGCAATTGCTAAAGATATTGTTACTCATTTATTAGCCAATCCCATTGGCTCTGAAAAAGGGATAGCAACCTTATTGAATGTGAATTTACCGAATCAAAGCTATGCTGACTTACAGCGCTGGCGAGTCACCCGCTTAGGTAATCGTCATCACTCTGAGCCAGTTGTAGTCCAAAATAATCCCCGCGGTGAATTAATTTATTGGATTGGTGCAGCAGGGGTAGCGAAAGATGCCTCTTTGGGTACCGACTTTAGTGCAATTGCTGATGGCTGTGTTTCGCTGACGCCGATGCAACTGGATTTAACCCATCATGCCCGTTTAGCCGCCATGCGAGCCAATGGCTGGGATCGCGGTTGAAGGCTACTTCACGTCATGCCGGCCACCGCCAAGCACTTGCCGATAAAGTTGCCGCTAGCGGGGTAAAACACCTTAAAACTTTAGAAGCGATTGCCACCGTACCGCGGCACGCTTTTATGGATGCTGGCCTGCATGCGCAGGCATACGAAGATTCGGCCTTACCTATTGGTCATCAGCAAACCATTTCTAAGCCTTCGGTAGTAGCTCGCATGATTGAACTTTTACATAAAAATAAAAATCCCCTGGGTAGGGTATTAGAAATTGGTACGGGCTGCGGATATCAAGCAGCGGTGTTAAGTTTGCTCGCGGCAGAAGTCTATTCAATTGAACGGATTCGTCCCTTGCACGATTTGGCTCGAGCTAAATTACGTCCCTTTCGGATTCATAATTTACGACTCATTTACGGTGATGGCATTTTAGGCCTGCCCCAAGTTGCCCCATTTGATGCCATTATTTTGGCCGCCGCAGGACTCGGCATTCCCGATGCATTATTAGATCAATTAGCGATTGGCGGGCGCCTAATAGCGCCAGTGGCACGGAATGCAAATGCGCAGCAATTGCTCCTGATTGAGCGTGTTAGCTCGCAACGCTATCAAAGAACTGCACTGGACGAGGTCTTTTTTGTGCCTTTACAATCGGGGGTGATATGAAGCGATTGATAGTTAAACCATTGTTGTCTGCTGACATAAAGCGCGCTTTAGCCTCAGCTTCACCGCTAGCAATTACTTTGGCAGTGGGTTTGGCTTTAGCTGGCTGTTCTACGCCTCGCACTAAGCCTGCCCCCATTAACGATCGTAATGCGAGCAATGTCTCTTCCATGGTCAATGAACCAACTCCGCCTGGCTATTACCGTGTGAAGCGAGGCGATACCCTGTTGCGCATTTCTTTAGATCATGGCCAATCCTATAAAGATATTGCGCTTTGGAATAATTTAAGTGATCCCAATCAAATTGAAGTCGATCAACTCTTATTAATTAAATCGCCTAATGCTAGTAAATCAGCAAGTACAGCTAGCCCAGCGGGTAAAAAATTACCTGCCGGCGAAAGTGTAGTTGGAGGCACTAATGCCGCTAAGGCTGGCGTTTTAAAAGCTGACTCAGTCAAGACTGAGGGATTAAAAACCGATGCTATTAAAGGTGATGCAAGCACTGCTCAAGTAGCCGAGCCAGGTATTCGCTTATCTTGGCCAGCACAAGGTAAGGTCGTTGAGGAGTTTAGTGAGGGTAAAAATAAGGGCATTGATATAGCTGGAAAGTTGGGCGAGCCAGTTCAAGCAGCCGCTGATGGTAAGGTCGTATACGCAGGTAATAGCTTGCGAGGCTATGGTAATTTGGTGATTGTGAAGCACGACAATACCTACTTAACCGCCTATGCCTATAACAAAAGTCTGGCGGTGAAGGAGGGCGATAGCGTTCGCAAGGGGCAAAAAATTGCTGAAATGGGCGATACCGACACCAATGCGGTGAAGTTGCATTTTGAAGTGCGGGTGAATGGTAAGCCGGTTAATCCAATGCAATTTTTACAGTAGGACAGCCTCTTTTTTATGCGAGCAGGCGCAACCGTTTTAGTTTTCGATATTGAGACCATTCCCGATGTAGCTGGCTTACGTCGTTTGGAAGATTATCCCGCCGGCATTACTGATGCCGAAGTAGCACGGTTAGCGATGGCAGCGCGGACGGTGAAAACGGGTAGCGATTTTTTGCCGCTCTATTTACAAAGAATTGTGGCGATTTCGTGTGTGATTCGTCGCACCACTAAAGAAGGTTTACCGCAATTTAAAGTGGGATCTTTAGGTGAAGTTGCCGACGATGAAAAAACCTTAATTCAGGCATTTTACGATTTAATTGAAAAATATACCCCGCAATTAGTCTCATGGAATGGTAGCGGGTTTGATTTACCCGTTTTGCATTACCGCTCTATGGTGCAGGAAGTGCAAGCCGCGCGTTATTGGGAAATGGGCGAAAGCCAAGATAGCGACAGCCGCGACTTTAAATGGAATAACTATATTTCCCGCTATCATTTACGGCATTTAGACATGATGGATATTTTGGCTAAATTTAATCCGCGGGCAAATGCACCGTTGGATAGCTTAGCCAAACTCTGTGGTTTTCCTGGAAAAATGGGTATGGACGGTAGTCAAGTATGGGGCGCTTATCAGGAAGGTCGCTTGCCCGAGATTCGCAGCTATTGCGAAACGGATGTGGTGAATACCTATTTGATGTATTGCCGTTTTCAATTGATGCGGGGCGGTTTTTCTGCAGCAGAATATGCTGAAGAAGTACGGTTTGTACGCGCCTATCTGCAAGAGGAATCTAAGCAGCCACACGGCGCAGCATGGCAAGAATACCTTGCTGGATTTGCGGATGCTGCTTAAATACTTTTGGTATGCCTGAGCCAATTGGCGAGCCGATTTGGGTTGAATCTCTCGATTTAGACGCGCAGGGCATTGCCAGACTGCCGCCCGCTGCTGATGCGCCTGCCGGTGAAGCTGGCAAGGTGTTATTTATTCGTGGCGCATTGCCTACTGAACTAGTCAGCTATCAAATTACCCGTGATAAAGCCCGCTTTGCTAAGGCCAAAGTTGTCCAGATATTAAAGCCCGCTGTATTTCGCACGCAGCCGCGTTGCTTAGCTTTTGGTATTTGTGGCGGCTGTAGCATGCAACACCTGGATGTAGCAGCGCAAATAGCGATTAAGCAAAGGGTTTTAGAAGATGACCTTTGGTATCTTGCCCGTGCTAAACCAGCAGAAATATTGCGTCCATTAGGCGGACCTAGCTGGGCTTATCGGCAACGAGCGCGTTTAAGTGTGGTGAATCGCTCGATTAAAAAAGGCACCGCACTGGTTGGTTTTCATGAATTCAATAGCGGATATGTAGCCGATATGTTCGCTTGTGAAATATTGCCCGAATCAGTTTCTGCTTTATTACTACCTTTGCGAGAGTTGGTGAACGCACTCTCGATCCCTGATGAGATTGCCCAATTTGAGTTAGCAGTAGGGGAGGGTAATGCCACCAATGCATTTCAGCCAGTAACAGTTTTAGTCATGCGCCATATGGCGCCACTGAGTCCTATTGATCTTGACCTAGTACAGACCTTTGCCGAGCGGCACTCTGTGTGGATGTGGTTACAACCCGGCGGAATTGATACTGCTAAGCCATTTCATCCCGCAGAGGGTAATTTATGTTATCGACTACCTGAATTTGCGCTTGAAATGCCTTTCTTACCTACTGACTTCACTCAAGTCAATCATGCGATGAATCGTGCCTTAGTAGGGCGGGCAATGCGCTTGTTGGCACCACAAGCCCATGAGCGAGTACTTGACTTATTTTGTGGCATTGGTAATTTCACTTTACCCTTGGCACGTTTAGCCAAAGCTGTTTTAGGCATTGAGGGTAATAATGCCTTAACCCTGCGGGCGCATAGTAATGCAAAACATAATGGGTTGGCTGATATAGCCCAGTTTCAATTAGCGAATTTATTTACTGCTGATACAGTAATGGTGCGTTCCTGGGGACCGGCAGACTGCTGGTTGATTGATCCTCCTAGAGAGGGGGCAATAGCCTTGTGCCAAGTCTTAGAAAAGCTACAAAAGAATTTCCTTGCGGGCGATGCTACCGCCTTGCCCTTTTTACCCCAGCGCATTGTTTACGTCTCTTGCAACCCGAAAACGCTGGCACGCGATACTGCGATCCTACTGGGCGAAGCGGGTTACGAGTTGACTAAGGCTGGCATAGTGAATATGTTTCCTCACACCTCACATGTTGAATCGATCGCAGTGTTTGAGAAAAAATAAGTGCATAAAAAAAGCACCTCGAAAGGTGCTTTTTTTGATAGCGTAAGGCAGGTGCTAAATGAGTCTAATCGCGTTGTCCACCCATAATGCCGAATAAAGCGAGCAAGTTAGTGAAGACGTTATAGACGTCAAGGTAGATCGCTAAAGTAGCCATAACGTAGTTGGTTTCGCCACCGTTGATAACTCGCTGCACATCAACTAAAATAAAGGCTGAGAAAATGGCAATTGCCAGAATCATCACCGTGAGCATAAGTGCAGGTAATTGCAGCCAGATATTAGCAAGCGAAGCCACGATTAGTAGCAATACACCAACCATCAACCATTTGCCCATACCCTGGAAATCACTTTTGCTAACAGTTGCAATAGTTGCCATGGTGGCAAAAATTAAGGCTGTACCACCAAAAGCCAACATGATTAGGGTGGCACCATTGCTATAGCTACTGAGGGTAAAGCCAATAAGGCTAGATAACATGAGGCCCATAAAGAAAGTAAAGCCGAGCAGCAGCAAAACGCCGATGCCAGTTTCTTTATTCTTATTGATGGCCCAGAAGAAGCCAAAGGCAACTGCCAAGAAGACGATGAAACCCAAGAATGGGCTGCCAGCAAAAGGTACAAACCCCATTGCAACTCCCAACCAAGCGCCAATGACGGTAGGCACCATCGAAAGAGCAAGCAAAGCATAGGTATTGCGCAAAACCCGGTTACGGATTTGCAGACTTGTTACAGAACCAGACTGTCCAAAGCCAAAAGAGTTTAAATCGCTCATTGAGACCCCTTCATTGTTAAATTAACTAAGCCCAAAATTGGCTTATGCATTAAGTATAGACAAATTAGGTGAATTTCAAGGGCTTTCATAAAGATACTGCTGACAGAGGGGTTATCCCCTGTAAATTCAATCACTTAGCTAATTTACCCTTAAAGGCAGGATGGTCTAGGGATGTATAATTCTGGGGGCGTTGGCAGCAACGCAGCTTTCAGCATCTGCAGCGAGGATGCCCTTTTTGGGGCGCCAATACTGCTTTTTACTATCTTTGATTCAGTACTGGAGTTATGCATGGCAATGGAACGCACTTTATCTATTATTAAACCCGACGCAGTAGCTAAAAATGTCATCGGGCAAATCTACGCGCGTTTTGAAGCGGCTAAGCTCAAAATAGTGGCCTCGAAAATGGCGCACTTATCGCAAGCGGAAGCGGAGCAGTTTTATGCCGTGCACAAAGATCGACCCTTCTTTAACGATTTAGTTAAATTCATGATTTCAGGTCCCGTAATGATTCAGGTCTTGCAAGGTGAAAATGCCATTGCGAAGAATCGCGAATTGATGGGCGCAACCGATCCAAAGAAAGCCGATAAAGGTACGATTCGTGCCGACTTCGCGGATAGTATTGACGCTAATTCAGTACACGGGTCTGATGCCCCTGAAACCGCTGCAGTCGAAATTGCCTTCTTTTTTCCTGGCATGACTATTTTTAATCGTTAATGTGAATTCACCCCGCATTAATCTCTTAGATTTAGACGCCCAGGCAATGAAGGTGTATATTGCAGAGCTGCATGAAAAGCCGTTTCGAGCCAAGCAATTATTGAATTGGGTGCATCAACGCGGCGTCGGTGATATTGCCTTAATGAGCGATTTAGCGAAATCATTTCGGCAGACCTTAAGTGAGCAGACCGAAGTTTGTGCGCTGCCCGTAATAAGCGAAGCGCTGGCGACTGATGGCACCCGCAAATGGTTGCTAGATGTGGGTGGCAGCAACGCGGTTGAAATGGTGTTTATTCCCGAGGATGATCGCGGCACCTTATGTATTTCTTCCCAGGCAGGTTGTGCGGTCAATTGCTCTTTTTGTGCGACTGGGTATCAGGGTTTTTCGCGGAATCTGACCGTTGGCGAAATTATTGGCCAACTATGGTTTGCTGAACACCATTTGCGCGCTGACCCTAGCGCAATTAAACGCATTGAAGAATACCCAACTCCTGGTTATGTTCACGAGGGCAGAGTGGTATCCAACGTGGTCTTAATGGGCATGGGTGAGCCTCTCCTCAATTACGATAACGTCTTGCCCGCTTTGCGCTTAATGTTAGATGATCACGCTTATGGCCTGTCGCGACGCCGGGTAACGCTCTCTACTTCGGGAGTGGTGCCAATGATGGATCGTTTGGCACAAGATTGTCCAGTGGCTTTAGCTGTGTCTTTGCATGCGCCGAATGATGCCCTACGCGATCAGCTAGTTCCGCTGAATAAAAAATATCCGCTGAAAGAATTATTAGCTGCGTGCGAGCGCTATTTGCCTTATGCACCGCGCGACTTCATCACCTTTGAATATTGCATGCTTAATGAAATCAA
>CANKKB010000022.1 GCA_947482555.1 Burkholderiaceae bacterium
TGGTGTTGTTTCACTGGGTTCGGTGCTCATAAGATCCATTGTATATCGAGCCGTAATCTAAGATAAAGAGCTAAATTACGAGCCCATTTCTAGGGTTTGGTGACATCCTACTGAAATAACCTCGATTGGCCAATCACTAGCCTGGCTAATCATTTTATTAGCATGCAATAAATTACTGGCCCTAATCACGCCCGCATGGGTAATCCACGCACAAGTATGGGCGAAATTCTGGTAGCTTTGGTTCACTCTCGCCATAAAAGCGCTGACAGATTCACCCCCTCCTGCTTGATAATGCAAAAAGTTATTTGTCCATGCAGCAATTTCATGTTGGGGAATTTCATCCCATGGCTTGCCTTCCCATTGGCCAAAATCCATTTCGCGTAGATTGGGATCAAGCTTAATTTGCAGATCATTGCGAAGCGCCAAAAGAGTAATCGCTAAGTGATGACAGCGCTGCAGTGGTGAGCAGTAGATTGTTAGCCCAAGCGGTAGTGTTGTAGCTAATAATTGGGCTTGAGTGGCATTACAAGAAAGGTCGCTAGTAACATCTAACTGCCCATAGCAAATGCCAGCTTGAATTTGTACTTGAGGGTGACGAATGAGCCAAAGTTGCTTCATGGGCTGAATTTATATAGCAATGAGAAAACCAATATAGAGGCTAATTTCACATAATTGTTGTGCTGCGCCTAATCCATCGCCGGTGTATCCACCCAAGCGCTTTTGTAAGCGAACTTTAAGATAAAACCAGATGAGACCTGAGAGCAATAGGCCAAGTAAAAGTTGTTGCCACTGAATGAAGCCCAATCGAAGCAATCCAAAAAAAATAATGAGAAGGACGCTACCGAGGGTTAGTAGTTGTTTGCTGGAGATGAAGCGGGTGATGTAATGGGTTTTCGATCCCGCTAAATCGCCAACATTTGGTAGCAAGTAGACTAAACCTAATGGCCATGCTCTTGAAATGACATTCGCTAAGCAAATTGCAGCGATCACCTGCGCTGGATTAAGTAGTGCCTGACTTAAGGCGCTAATTAAAAGGATACGAACCACAGTGGCGAGGATGAGAGCTAAGCCACCGTAGGTGCCAATACGTGAGTCCTTCATAATTTCTAGGGCCCTCGTACGGTCAGGGGAGCCGCCTAAACCATCGAGTAAATCGGCTAAACCATCCTCATGTAAAGCTCCAGTAAGCCATGCGCTACTAGCAACACAAAGAGCGGCAGCCAAGAGGGCACTACTACTGCTGGCAGGAAATAGCAGCATCGCGAGTAGCCAAACCAGCGAACAGCAGACGCCAATAATAAAACCTACAGCTGGCGCGTAAATCAGGCTATCACTTTCTTTTTGAGGAGTCCAATCTGCCCAGCGCATCCAACTTTTTGGAATTGGCAGGCGGGAAAAAAATTGGATTGAAATTAATAGGTGGCGAATAAAATTCATGATTAATTTAGCTCATATTTTTTGTGCTTACTTGGGCACTAGAAAAGCTTGCCATTTCATTTAACAGATGACAGGCCGAGATGAGTAATGGCCACGCTAGTGCTGCCCCTGATCCTTCGCCTAATCTGAGGTCTAAATCAAGCAGGGGCTGCACATTTAAATAGTGCAAAAGTTGCGCATGCGCTTGTTCATGAGAGCAATGTGAAAAAATACAATACTGCAGGATATTGGGCGCAAGCGCTTGCGCGATTAATACAGCAGCGCTAGTAATAAATCCATCAACGACAATCACACGACGATGCGCTGCGGCTTGTATGATTGCACCTACCATGGTGGCAATTTCGAAACCACCAAAAGCGCTCAGTATTTCGATGGCCGAGCTAGCCTGAGGATGGCGTTTTAATACCGTCTCTAAAACATTTATTTTTTTTAGTAAGCCAGCTTTATCTAGGCCAGTGCCAGCACCGGTACAGTTTGTAATGGGTATACCTAACAGCCGGCTCATGATGAGTGAAGCAGCAGCAGTATTCCCAATGCCCATTTCCCCGAGTAAAAGTACGTTGCCGGGTAAGCCGCAAATAATCTCTTGACCATTTTTGATGGCCTGCAAGCATTGCGCTGGTTGCATCGCCAGTGCTTGACTTGAGTCGGCTGTACCTAAGGCTAATTTCTTAATAATTAAACCTTTGCGCGGCAAGATTTCTTTGGCAACACCCGTATCGACTATAGTCAAATCTAGTTGGTGCTGACGCGAAAGCACACTAACGGCAGCGCCACCAGCTAAAAAATTCTCGACCATTTGCCAAGTAACGTCACTCGGAAATGCAGAGATACCCTGGGTAGTTAAGCCATGGTCACCGGCAAAAACGACTAACTGTGGTTGCACTAGGATAGGGTTGGGGCTATTTAAGATTAAGCCCAACTGTTTGGCTAATGATTCAAGTTGACCCAAGGAGCCCAGCGGCTTGGTTTTATTGTTCAGCTCGGTTTGAATTAATTCGCCTAATTTTAAGTTATCGAGTTGGGCGATGAAGGGTAATTCAATATCCATCAGATGCTTTCATTTAATCAAGGAGAGTAAGGTTTCTTTTGGAATATGTTGCCCAATTAAATCCGCAAGATTATTAAAAACTACCTCTAATGTTTTGGCTTCTTTGCCGAAGAGTGATTTGATCACTACTGGATCTTCGAATAGCCCATGCATATAAATACCAAGTACATTACCACGCGCATTTTGCCAGGCTAGGTCGGGAATAATTTCTGCTGATATCAGCGCTTGATTTTCTTCATCTGCCTCTTGGCGAGAAGACTTACCATGATGAATTTCATAGCCGTATACCTCTAAATCAGATAAAGCAGACCAAGGGCCATTAACTCGACCAAAGCGAGCGGAAATTTTATTGACTTGCTTATCCTTAGCAAAAGTTGTCTGAATTGCTAAGTGCCCTAGACCCGTTGCAGCGCCATCAATATTAAATGGAGCGTGCATCACTTGGCCAAGCATTTGTAAACCCCCGCATATACCGAGCACCATTTTTTCTTGGCGGATATGTTTCTCAATGACCTGCTCAAAGCCGCATTGTTTTAACCAGGCTAAATCAGTGCTGGTATGTTTTGAGCCAGGCAAAATAATCCAATCGACATCTTCTAAAGAGCTTGGCTGACGAGCCCAAATTAGTTCTAAATCTGTAATATTTTTAAGCGGTTGAAATTCGTCTAAATTACTGATGCGGGGATAGACTACAACTGCAACTTTGAGGGCGCCAGTTTTTTTACCCAGTGTGCGCTCATCGAATATGCCATCTTCTTCTGGGAGGCCATGATCAAACAGCATGGGAATCGTACCAATAATTGGGATCCCAGTTAATGATTTTAATTGTTCTGGAGCAGGCGCAAGTAGGCTCGGGTCCCCCCGAAATTTATTCAACAAAAACCCCTTGATGCACTGCTGATCTGCCTTGGGAAGCAAAGCCCAAGTGCCATAAAGATGAGCGAAAGCACCGCCACGATCAATATCTGTCACCAAGATACATTGTGCGTTTGCATATCGTGCGACACGTAAGTTCACAATATCACTAGCCATTAAATTAATTTCAGCCGGAGATCCCGCGCCCTCTATGACTACTACATCATTATCTGCAATTAAGTAATCGAGAGATTGTTGAATAAATGGCCAAATTTTTTCACTCCGCTCGCGCCATGGCGTAGCGCTTAATTCGGAATTCACTTTGCCCAATAAAATTACTTGACTGCGGGTATCCGCTTCGGGCTTTAGTAGTATCGGATTCATGTTGACGTTAGGTTCGGCATGCGCTGCTAGGGCTTGAAAATATTGCGCCGAGCCAATTTCACCGCAAGCTTGATCGGCGATACTAAATTCCGTTGCTGAGCTCTGGCGCGAATTCACGACGCGCGCATTATTACTCATATTTTGCGCTTTGAAGGGTGCTACTTTGTAGCCTTGTCGCGCATACCAGCGGCATAGCGCTGTACATATCCAACTTTTACCGGCACCGCTTGAGGTGCCCAAGACCATAACACATTTAGCGGACATACAATTTTTCTTCAGCAGGGGATTCAATAGATTGCCAAGCATGGCAGAGTCGAATTTGCGAGGCAGGCGGCAATACCCTCATCCGTACGTAGCCAGGCAAGCTAAAAGAGAGGGTATCGCGTAACTTGATACCGCTTTGCCTTAGTTGATGCAATAGGACACCAAGATCATTGACGGGAGGTTTAGCACAATAAAAATTGGTTTCACTGGTATGAATTTCCCAGCCTATTTCTTGACATCGCTGTAATTGCTGTCCTTTCCATTCACGCAAGCGGTTTAAGCTTTCTTGTAACCACATTTGAGTTGCGTATTTTGTCCAGCTAGATAGCATGCTGACACCGTCAACCCCAATTGGCCAAGAGGATGCTAGTAGTTCAAGCTCGGTAGTAAGGGCAAGGGCTGCTTTAGGGGCGATGGCATAGGCGGCCCGAATTCCGGTTAGACCCAATGCCTTGTTAGGCGACCAAAGTTGCCACACTTTGTCTAATTGAGTTTGATTTAATAGGCTTCTGCCACTTAAGCGCAGAGGGTCGTAAGCACGATCAAGGACGCAGATTTGCTGCGCTTGAAGAGAGTCAATCAGAGCGCCAAGAGAGTGGGAATTTTCTCCAAATGGAGTTGATGGATCGCATGCCCAAATAAGATTGGCATCTTCGATTGCAGCACTCGTCACCAAATTCCACGCTTTTGCAGCAGTTTGATAGTCGCCATAACTAAAGCGAGGTAAATACACCATTGGTCGGCCGAGCACTTGATTGCTTACTTGTTTGGCAATGAGCGCACTCATACGATAAATAAATTCACTAGCACTAGCTGCTAAAACAATGCGCTCAACAGAAACTTGATGCCATTGCGCTAACAGTTCTTTTAGTGCTGTGTAGTTTGGGTCTGGGTATGCTGTACGACTCGTATTTATTAGTGCCTCTAGAGCAATTGGGCATGGCCCAGCACTATTTGCATTGGTGGAGAAATCATCAGTAATCGCTCCCAATGAGTCAGTACCGCCATGGATCTTATATAAAGGCATCGATTAGCCGTTTTGATTCGAGTGAATGATTAGATAAATCATAGGAATTAAACTGCTGATGAAACAGAAAAAAATCAGTTTATTCATTAAGCGCTGTAATAATGTACAAGCCCGACTAATATCGTTAGGCGTTGCTAAGTTAGCGCCCCTATTCAGACTGTAAATTGCTGGCTTGGTGAGTTGAATATGTAAGGCTAGCGCCATAGCCCCCATAGGCCAACCACTATTGGGCGATGGCGTTTTTTTTGCCTCGTTCGCTAATTGTGCGAATTGAGATACTGGCTCACGTTGTTGTCTTGCCTGCATCAAAATGAATAGAGCACTGATGCGGGCTGGAATCCAAGATAAAAGATCATCCATCCTGGCGGTAAATTTACCAGCCCATTCCCAGTGTCTGCCATTTCGCAGCTCTCGATATCCCCACATGGCATCTGCGGTATTCGCATAGCGATAGAGGGCTGCAGCTGGTAGGCCGCCAAGCAGCAGCCAAAATAGAGGTGCAATGACGGAGTCATTGAAGTTTTCAGCTAGCGCCTCAATTGCACTTTCCCTTACTTGAATGGGGCTTAGTGCTTGCGTATCGCGACTCACAATCATGGCTAAGCGTTGACGACCTGCAATTAAAGAATGACTTAGGGCGGTGTTTACGGCAGAGACCTCTGTAGATAAAAATGCCCAAGAAAATAAGGGCTTAATTAGTAAGCCGAGGAATAAGCACGCGATTATTGGCGGTAAAGAAAAGGCAAGCCTTTGTAAATAGACTGCGCAAAATACGACAATGACTGCGCCCACCAACCATGCAGCCATCCCGCTAAAAAAATATCCTAGTTTTTGATGTTTTTTATAGCTTGCCCCACGGGGCGAAATATATCGTCCAGCTATCTTTAAATACTGGCCCATCCATACAACAGGATGTAAATAATAATTGGGCTCACCAAAAAAACAATCAATCATGAGGGCAATAAATAAAGCGCCGCCAAGAATTCCCCATCCTAGGATAGGGCTGTTAAACATAAATTCAAGCATGAATATCTATGTGAGTGTTAATCTTCAATGCCACGTTGCGCTGGTACACCTGCGTCGAAGGCATGCTTAATTTGCTGCATTTCGCTCACGGTATCGGCAATATCAATAATCTCTTGCGGGCAGCGTCTACCCGTGAGGCAAACATGAACATGGCTTGGTCGTTTTTGCAATGTTTCAACTACATCGGCTAACGGTATCCAGCCATAAATCAGGGGATAGGTAATTTCATCTAAAGCAACTAAGAAATAGTCGCCACTAAGGATGCTTTGCTTGGCTTTTTCCCAGCCATTTAGTGCAAGTAGCGCTGAACGTTCTAAATCTTTACTTTTCCAGCTAAATCCATCACCTAAGCCTTCAATGGGGATACCTAATTTTTCAAATATGCGATGTTCACCAAAACGTGCACTGGGAACTTTCATGAATTGATAAATTTTTACTTTTTTCTCACGCCCATGGGCGCGTAGCGATAAACCAAATAAAGCGGTACTTTTCCCTTTGCCGTTGCCGGTATAAATGAGAACTAGCCCACGGCGTTCACCGGGAGACTTTTCATAGGGCTTATCTGTTGGAGGAGCTTCAATTTGCATTTATTTTTCCAGTGGATTAATGGGATGGTGGGGCAATGAAACCCAAGCATCTTCAAGTGGATATATCTTGATGCGTTGGTCAAATGCAGCTTCAATTTGGGTATGTGTTTGGGCCTCATTAGTAGCCCCTTGATACATTAAGGTACCGTTCTTTATAATGATAATCTGCTCAGCTTGTAAAGCAAAAGTAATATCATGCAAAATACTGATCACTGTTGTTCCGCTTGCCGTAAGGGAGCGAATGAGTTTAATCATATCTGCTTGGTGGGGTGGGTCGAGATTGCTCAAGGGTTCATCGAGCAACAAAATTTCAGCCTCAACCGCCAGCGCACGTGCAATCAAAACGCGCTGACACTCCCCGCCAGATAATTCATTTACAGGACGCTGACATAGTTCTACTGTGTTGGTTAAGGCCAATGCATGTTTTACTGCATGATGGTCTGTTTGACTAGCGTTACTCATCCAAGCTTGATGAGGCAAACGTCCTAGCATGACTAAATCGTAGACTAGTAGATCGTCGCTAATAGTTTCATTTTGACCTAGCCAAGCAATTTTTCTAGCCCGAATTTGAGGTTTAATTTCTTTCTTGGTTTGTCCATATATTAGGACTTGATTATGATCAGGCAAAAGGCCGGCAATAACCTTGAGCAAGGTCGACTTCCCCGCACCATTTGGGCCAATCACACTAGTCCAGCACGCTTGGGGAATTTGCAAACTAATATCATGCAAGACTTCTACATTGGCTAGTACTGTAGTTAGCTGATTTGTAATGATGATTGGCATTAATGGAATCATTAGTTTGCTCGATTTTGTCCAGCACGCATTAGCCATAAAAGATAAGAGCCCCCTAAGATGGCCGTTAAGAGGCCAACAGGTAATTCTTGCGGTGCTATTAACGCCCTAGCCAAAATATCGGCGCCCAACAATAAAATGCCGCCAATTAGAGTCGAATAGATTAATAAAGTTCGATGCACTACTTTAATGAGTGAGCGCACTAAATGTGGAGCCGCCAAGCCAACAAAAGCAATTAAACCCACTTGACTCACTGCCGCACCAGTTGCGAGCGCTAAGACCACAATTAAGATGCCGCGCGCAAAATTTAATCTTAAACCTAAGCTGATGGCTGTAAGTTCACCCAGAGTTAAGGCATCGAGCGCTTTAGATAAAGACCAGGCAACTAAGCAACAGGCGAATAATACTGCTGACATCAGCAGGCAGGCAGACCATCCAGCAAAGCTAGTTGTACCCAACATAAAAGCTTGCATCGCTGGCAATATTTCGGGATGCATAATCGCAAAAAAGGAGCTGATAGCGGCTAATATCACCCCCACAATGACGCCAGCTAAAAGTAAGCGAAAAGTATGTTGAAAACCTCTGGCTAGAATTACTGTAATAACTACACCTGCTAAGGCGCCGATAAAGGCAATACTAGTTATGCCTATTCGCTGTAACCAATTTTCAGTAAATAAGGTAGTGCTTAACATCACTAAACTCAAGGCAACGCCAAGGGTTGCCCCTGAAGCACTGCCTAGTAAATAGGGGTCAGCAAGAGGATTACGAAATAAACCCTGTGCGATCGCGCCTGCTAAACCTAAGAGTGCGCCAGCTAACCAAGCAGCTAGAGTGCGAGGCAAGCGAATGTCCCACATTATTTGTAGCGCACTCGAATCACTTGAGGGCGGCCAGATCATCGTAAAACCAGTACTGCCTACGCTCATGCCGAGAAAAAATAAAACTAGCGTAATGATAATTACGGCGTAGGTGAGGCGCTGAATTTGGCTGCGCTGAAAGTGTTGTTGAACCATTGAAGTTTATTTTGGATTTTTAGCGATGAGGCAGTTAGCCATAATTTGCGCTGCTTCCGGAATGCGTGGACTTGGGCGCGATAGGATGTCAGCTTCTTCTGCGGTAAAAGTGCAAATGCGCTGCTGCGAGACTGCCTGAATTTTATTCCACCCTGGTCGGCCTGACAGATTTTCATTGGCTGTGTAGCCGAGCATGATTAAATTTGGATTTTCTCGGACGATAAATTCAGGGTTGAGTTTAGGAAAAGGACCTAAGCTTGCGGGAATAATATTGATAACTTTTAAGCGGGATAAGGTTTCACCAATGAATGATGATTCTCCCGCACCAAATGGGGCATTACTGACTTCAAAGTAAACACGTATCCCTTGACTGCTTTTAGGTAAACTGCCTGTAATTGAGCTGATCTGAGAAATGATGTTTTCCCACAGTAGTTCAGCTTCTTTAGTGGGTAAGTCAAGCAGCAAAGCAATTTTAGTCATGGCGAGCTGGGTGCTACGGTAATCTTTAACATCAAAGGTGAGTACCTTGATGCCGAGCGATCTTAAACGGTCGGTAGCGCGCGATGATTTCCCAACCAAAACAACATCTGGCTTCAAAATTGCGATGGCTTCAATATTTGGATCTAATCCACCGCCAACGATTGGCAATGACTTGATACTCGCAGGCCAGTTTGAGTATCGATCAACCCCCACTAATTTTTGACATTGCTTTAAAACACATACTGTTTCAGTAAGTGATGGTAAGAGGGAAATAATACGTTGTGGTGGCTTAGTAAAACTAGACGTAACACCGAGATCATCTATTATTTCAATGCCCCCCGCTGGAAGACTTAAAAATAAAGATAAAAATACTACACTCACTGGGCCGAATCGCTTCATAACTCCCCTTTTATGGCGACCGGGCAGCCAGCCACTATTAGGGTTACACGCTCACAGGCTTTTGCTACGGCTTGATTTAATAAGCCTAGTTGATCTACAAATTGACGGGTTTCTTGGCCCATTGGAATGACCCCTTGACTGATTTCATTGCTTACTAGTATTAATGGGCCGACGCTAGAATGCGTTTCCCGCAGAAGATCATTAACTGCTGTGGTGTATCTAGTCATCAGCTTTAGCGAATCAATTTCAGTATCGTTTTTATAGGGGGTTAAATAATTACTCAACCATAAAGTTAGACAATCAATTAGTAAAAGTCGGTGTGGTGCTGAATTTTTTTGCAGTGCAGCTGCTAATAACAGCGGTTCTTCCAAGGTTTTTATTTGCGGTAAATTTTTTTTTCGATCAAGCTGGTGACGATCAATTCTTTGGCGCATTTCGCTGTCGTATGCTTGGGCAGTAGCGATAAACAATACTTCATGCTCTACAGACTGACCGAGCCAATTAGCGGCAATTGCCTCAGCAAAGCGCGATTTACCACTTTTTTGGCCGCCCAAAATAAGTTGTGTTCGTGGCATGGTCGTTTGCATGGCTTTAAGTAGACAGTCGGGAGTTTATTAAAAGAATAATGATTATGGGGTGTAGCGTACGCCAGCAAAGATATTGGAACCCGGCGTGAGGTATCCATACGATAGCTGGTATTGGTTATTTAAGGCATTGTTCCAGCGGGCAAATAAAGACCATTTAGGCTGAATCTCATAGCTCGCATATAAATCCAGGAGAGCATAAGAAGACATCGTCACGGTATTGCTTGCATTGCCATAACGTTGACCGGCGATGGTTAAATTTGCGCCAGCATTGAACTTCCCTCGACGATATTCGCTGCCCAAGTTAGCTAATTGCTTGGCTCGGTTAGGTAATGCTAGTCCCGTATTTTGATCAACTGCATTCAGTAAGTCGAGTGAAGCTTTTAAGTTCCAGTGCTCTAACTGAGTATTGGCGCCTAATGAGGCGCCGGTAATATTGACTGAGGCAAAATTAGTGGGGCAATAGCCGCTGGCTTTCGAGGTACAAGGTAAAGCTTGAATTAAGTTTTGTACTTTGTTCTGATAACCCACTAAATGGAGTTCATAGTTTCCCGGCTCATAGTGCAGACCGGCTTCAGCGTTGCGATTCGTTTCGGGTTGGACGTTAGGAGTGCCGTAGCCAGGATAGTAGAGGTCGTTAAAGGTTGGCGCTCTAAAGCCTGTGCCGAAGTTCATATTAGCGCGCAAAGCTTTAGTCAGAAAATAACCATAAGCTCCGCTATAGGTAAAGATGGGGCCGTAACCAGTAATCGTGTCATTACGAACCGCTAATGTTGCTAAATTATTGCCACGATTTAATTGATACGATCCCGCAGCTGAATTGGTAGTACGAGAAGCATTAATGTTAGAGGTGTTAGCGTATTGCACTAGGCGCTCGACCATTACCTGCAAAGTATCGGGACCGACTTTGATATCGTTCTTCCATAAAAAATCATTTTGTGGGCTGCTAATACTTTCATTGCTATTGGTCGTTAAATTTTGTCCAAAATTGGATGTATTCGATAACTGGATGAAGCTCTCCCAATTTTCCGTAATTTGATTGCGCGCAAATACGGTAGCGATCGATAAGTTATTTACTTGAGAATTAATTTCCGGCAAAGAGGCATCATAATCGTAACCAGGATATTGATATTTCGTTCTACTAGCTAGAACTTTCACGCCAAATTCTTGGCCTTTTTTCCACTCATGAGAAACTTGCCCTGTAACACCAAGACGCGTATAGCCTGTGCGAGTTGTTGGGTAGCCCGGCGCACAATAATTTTTGGCTGCATTGGCTGCACTACAGGGGTTAGTGGATGCTATGGTATTGAAGCCCATTGAGTTTTCTTGGCTTAGTCCAAGGTTGTAACGAGTTGGCTTATCTTCACCCACCGAGCCAGATACTGAGGCAGTGTTAATGGGGGTGCCATAAGTACCATAACCACTTGAGGCACTAAATTGTGCGGGACCATCACCCCGTTTGGTAAAAATTTGAATGACACCACCAAGGGCATCTTGACCATAAAAAGTACTTTGCGGTCCAAAGATAATTTCAATATGATCAATTAATTGAATTGGAATTGCGCTCCATACTGCACCACCTAAGGTTGATGACTCTGTCCGCACACCATCAATTAAAACTAGACTTTGGTTATTGCTGGTACCGCGTAAATAGACGCTAGCTAAACCACCCGGACCGCCATAAGTTGATATTTGCACCCCCCGTTGCTGTTGCAAAAGCTCGGGCACACTCATTTGGCCTGCTTGCGCAATTTCTTCAGGCCCAATATAAACATAGTCGGCTAAGACGTCGGCACCCTTAGTTGGGGTACGGGTAGCGCTGACGATAAGGGGTTTGGTTGAATTCGGTTGGTTAATAACCGCTACCGAACCATCAGCTGCAGTTTGCCCAATCGAGTTCACGCTAGTGACGCAGAGCATGGCAAGTAAGGCGATACGTAAAAATGCGCCGCTTATATAAGACGAACTAGCAATAAAAGAAAAATACTGCATGATAAAAATCCTGCACTAAGAACACTAAGCCAACTTCCCCGTTAGCCGAGTCGAACAGAATTTTGAAATAAGAGATAGCACGTCAATAGAGCATAGCGCGCTGCAAAGAGAAAACAGACGCAACCATTGCTACGATTGGCGCGCGAAACTCCCCGTCCGCAAAAATTCCACCTGTCTTGGCCGGTATCCGGGCTGACGAGTTTCAGTAATTTGGCCTTCCCATGCATTGACGTGCACAGTGGCTTATTCAAATTCTGCGTATCAATCAGATGTTCTTGAATTGACACACTCGCTTACCGTTGCGGGGGCAGCACACGTTTGTATAGTGTTTCCCGTTTAACCTTTTAACCTAATTTCACTAGGCTAAATGGCACCACGACTAAGTTAGTTTACCTGATTCTGAGAACGGTTCTACAATAGCGGAATCAGACTTCATCGGCCTCAAACAGAGGCCCGCAAGGGGATGGCTGCTTAGTTGATATATTCATGACCATACTTGATAAACATCCTGAAAAAAACCTCATTCGCTTGCAGTTAAGTCAGAATGTCATTTTGCAGCATCTCGATTCGGCGAGCATGCTGGAGCTGGAAGCCAATCTGGAAATTGCTGACTTAAAGAAAACTGAAATCCTCTTGCATCAAGGCGATACCCAAATGGAGCAGTATTTTGTGCTCGATGGTATTTTGAAGCGGATTGTTTCTAGCGCTGACGCAAAAGAAATGATTTTGCGTTTTGCCATAGAAAAAGATATCGAAACTAGTTATGCCGCTTGGCGACTGAAAACCGCCGCCCCCTACACGATTGCTTGCGTTACTAAGGCACGGGTTGCACGCATGCCTTTAAAAAAATGGGTCGATTTTTTAGATCAGCATCAGGTGATTAAAGATAGTTTTGAATTCGAAGTCATGCGCCTAATGAGCGAAATCATGGCTCATACCATCACTTTACATATGCTAGATGCCCCTGGGCGGGTAGAGCGTTTTGTACGGAAGTATTTTTACTTATTTGAGTTGCTCCCTAAAAAAGAGCTCGCAGCCTACCTCAACTTATCTCCCGAGACCTTAAGTCGCTTAAAAATTAAGCACAAAGACCTTTTTTTATAGGCTTGCCGTTGGCCCAAATAAGGCAATTTTAGGGTGATTTTGGCTAACTTGACCTAAGTCAATGTTCTTAGAGGAGCCTAAGCCTAAGATCAATATTCTGCAATAAATCGTCTTTGCTTGGGGGTATATCCAGGCCAAGTACTCAAAAATAAACATACTTAAAAATCTATGACAAACGATACGCAAACACCAGCATTAACCGATGGCTTTCATCTTGTAATTGATGCCCTCAAACTCAACGATATTCATACTATTTTTGGTTTAGTCGGCATACCTATTACCGACTTAGCGCGCTTGGCGCAGGCTGAAGGTATGCGTTTCATTGGCTTTCGCCATGAACAGCATGCTGGTAATGCGGCTGCCATTGCGGGTTACATGACGCAAAAGCCAGGTATTTGTTTAACGGTTTCAGCCCCCGGTTTTTTAAATGGGCTTACTGCACTGGCGAATGCCACGACCAATTGTTTTCCCATGATCTTAATTAGCGGCTCGAGTGAGCGTGAAATCGTAGACTTACAGCAGGGCGATTATGAAGAAATGGACCAATTAAACAACGCACGTCCTTATGCCAAAGCATCCTATCGAATAAACAGAGCTGAAGATATTGGCATTGGTATTGCCCGGGCCATTAGAGCGGCAGTTTCTGGAAGGCCTGGCGGCGTTTATTTGGATTTGCCCGCTGAGTTATTGGGGCAATCAATTGACGCTGAGAAGGGTAAAAAATCGTTGGTTAAAGTAGTTGACCCCGTGCCGCGTCAAATTCCTGCGCCAGATGCGATTCAGCGGGCGGTTGATCTGATCAAAGGTGCAAAACGTCCCTTAATTTTATTGGGCAAAGGTGCGGCGTACGCTCAAGCTGATGCAGAGATTCGGCAATTTGTGGAACTATCTGGAATACCTTACTTACCCATGTCAATGGCGAAGGGTTTATTGCCTGACACTCATCCACAATGTGTGTCGGCTACCCGCTCTTATGTGTTGGCTGAGTCTGATGTGGTGATTCTGATTGGCGCCCGCTTGAATTGGTTATTAGCGCATGGTAAAGGTAAGACGTGGGGTGGGGTACCAAAGCAATTTATTCAGATTGATATTTCCCCTACAGAAATTGACAGCAATGTTGCCATTGCAGCCCCATTAATTGGTGATGTAGGTTCTTGCGTTACTGCATTGTTAGCAGCCATGGGCACCAATTTCCCCCGACCAAATGATGCTTGGATTGGGGACATTACCGATCGTAAAGATAAAAATATCGCCAAGATGGCGGTGACTTTAGAGCAAAATCCAACACCAATGAATTTTCATAGCGCTTTGCGGGCGATTCGCGACGTTCTGAAAACGCGACCTGATATTAATGTAGTTAATGAAGGCGCTAACACGCTTGATTTTGCGCGCAGCATTATCAATATGTACCAACCTCGCAAGCGATTTGATTCAGGTACCTGGGGAATTATGGGTATTGGCATGGGCTACGCCATTGGTGCTGCTGTAACGAGTGGACTACCAGTGGTAGCAATTGAAGGCGATAGCGCTTTTGGTTTTAGTGGGATGGAGCTGGAAACCATTTGCCGTTATAACTTGCCCGTGACCACCATTGTATTTAATAACAATGGTGTTTACCGTGGTACCGATGTAAATCCAACCGGAGGAGCGGATGTTGCGCCTACCGTGTTTGTTAAAGGTATTCGTTACGACAAAATGATTGAAGCATTTGGTGGTATTGGCTATAACGTAACGACCCCAGAAGAGTTAACTAAGGCTCTCACTGCTGCGATTGCCGCTGGGAAACCCGCTTTAATTAATGCAGTAATTGATGAGACTGCAGGTACAGAAAGTGGCCGCTTAACGAATCTAAATCCATCTAGCGCCGCAACGAAGAAATAATTATTTATCACTTAAGGCATTAAAACCAAGGAAAAGTAAGATGACCAAACCATTAGATGGTATTCGCATTATTGACTTCACCCATGTACAGGCTGGACCTGCTTGTACTCAGCTATTGGCTTGGTATGGTGCTGATGTGATTAAAGTCGAGCGCCCAGGCTCTGGTGATGTAACGCGCAGTCAATTGCGCGATATTCCCGATGCGGATGCTTTGTATTTCACGATGCTCAATGGCAATAAACGGTCATTAACTTTAGATACTAAAACACCAGAAGGTAAGGCTGTTTTAGAAAAAATGATCAAAACCTCCGATGTCATGGTGGAAAACTTTGGTCCAGGTGCACTCGACCGAATGGGCTTTAGTTGGGCGCGCATTCAAGAGCTGAACCCTAAAATGATTTTGGCTTCAGTTAAGGGCTTTAGTGATGGCCATTCTTATGAAGATTTAAAAGTCTATGAAAACGTGGCCCAATGTGCCGGTGGCGCTGCTTCGACTACGGGTTTTTGGGATGGTCCACCGACAGTTTCGGCTGCAGCCTTAGGCGATAGCAATACCGGTATGCATTTAGCTATTGGTATTTTGACTGCCTTAATGCAACGGCAGAAAACTGGGAAAGGGCAAAAAGTTTCCTGCTCGATGCAAGATGCAGTATTAAATTTATGCCGCGTTAAATTGCGCGATCAACAGCGTCTCGATAAAATTGGTTATCTTGAAGAGTATCCACAGTACCCTCATGGCACATTCTCCGATGTCGTACCGCGTGGTGGTAATGCGGGCGGTGGCGGGCAACCAGGGTGGGTATTGAAATGTAAAGGCTGGGAAACTGATCCTAATGCCTATATTTATTTCACGATTCAAGGCCACGCATGGGAGCCCATTACAGCTGCTATTGGTAAACCAGAGTGGGCAACAGACCCGGCCTACATGACAGCCCAAGCACGTCAAGATAAGATCTTTGATATCTTTGCCACGATTGAAGATTGGCTTAAAGATAAAACAAAATACGAAGCTGTAGATATCTTGCGTAAATTTGATATTCCTTGCGCCCCAGTTTTCTCTATGAAAGAGTTAGCTAACTCACCTGATTTACGTAAGAGCGGCTCAATTGTTGAGGTTGATCACAAAATACGTGGCAAATATTTAACTATTGGCAGCCCAATTAAGTTCTCTGATTTAGAAATTGAAGTCAAGCCTTCACCTGTATTGGGCGAGCATACCGATGAGGTATTGGCTGATCTGGGCTATGGCGCTGAAGAAATTTCCCAATTACATGCCGCTAAAGCAGTTTAAATTCCCTAGTTCATTGATCTAACGCAAAAAGGCGTCTTTTATAGATGCCTTTTTCATCGAATACCAACTAGAATTTAGACACGATGAAAACACCAGTGGATTTAGCGCAGTTAGTTGAGGTGATGGGGGACGCCGTGATTGTTGCTGATCGGACTGGCAAAATTACTTTGTGGAATGCCGCAGCTACGCGAATCTTTGGTTTTAGTGAAGCCGAGGCCCTTGGACAGTCATTGACCCTGATCACTCCAGAGCGCTTGCAGCATCGCCATAATGTGGGCTTTGATAAGTCGATGGAAACAGGCACCACGCGTTATGGCAGTACGCTATTAAAGGTACCCGCGAATCATAAGGATGGGCGGACCATCTCAATTGCATTTACCGTAGCCATGCTTTTTGATGATGCCCATCAAGTAACTGGGGTAGCAGCGGTTATTCGTGATGAAACCGAGCGTTTTTTAGAGGAACGGCAACTCAAACAGCGCTTAGCAGCCCTCGAGCCTAAATAGCTGGTGCAAGCCACCCTTATACCCTCTATACCTAAGTTACACACTTTAACTTTAGGCTAAAATGGCTTTTTTGTGACATTTTAGGATTAAAGCAATGGCAAAAGCACTGGATGGTGTAAAAATTTTGGATTTCACGCATGTGCAATCGGGTCCAACATGCACTCAATTATTAGCCTGGTTTGGCGCAGACGTAATTAAAGTAGAGCGTTCGGGTGAAGGAGATGCAACGCGTGGTCAACTGCGGGATGTGCCTGATGCTGACAGTTTGTATTTCACCATGCTCAATCACAATAAACGCTCGCTGACGGTGAATACCAAAACCCCCGAAGGGAAAGAAATTCTCGAGCGCTTAATTAAGCAGTGCGATGTCCTCGTCGAAAATTTTGCTCCGGGCGCACTTGATCGGATGGGTTTTACCTGGGAACGCATTCAAGAGCTAAATCCTAAAATGATTATGGCCTCAGTAAAAGGTTTTGGTCCTGGTCCATTCGAAGATTGCAAAGTTTATGAAAACGTCGCCCAATGTGCGGGTGGGGCTGCTTCGACTACGGGTTTTGATGATGGCCCACCCACTGTCACTGGTGCACAAATTGGTGATAGCGGTACGGGTTTACATCTGGCCTTAGGTATTGTTACCGCCTTATACCAACGCACCCATTCGGGCAAAGGTCAAAAAGTCTTAGCGGCCATGCAAGATGCAGTCTTAAATTTATGTCGCGTGAAGTTACGCGATCAGCAGCGCTTAGATCGTACAGGCGTGATGAAAGAATATCCGCAATTTCCTAACGGCCACTTTGGCGATGCAGTACCGCGTTCGGGAAATGCTTCTGGTGGCGGGCAGCCCGGCTGGATTTTGAAGTGTAAGGGCTGGGAGACTGATCCCAATTCCTATATCTATGTTGTTGTGCAAGCGCCTGTATGGGAAGGAATTTGCAAAGTAATCGGTCGCGAAGACTGGATTACCGATCCTGATTACGCTAAACCAGTGGCCCGCTTACCAAGGCTAATGGGTATTTTTGCTGAAATTGAAAAATGGACGATTCAGCATTCGAAATTTGATGTGATGAATACCTTAAATAAATATGATGTTCCCTGTGGCCCAATTTTATCGATGAAAGAATTGGCCGAAGAGCCAGCTTTGCGGGCCACTGGCACGATTGTTGAAGTCGATCATCCAGTGCGTGGTAAATACCTCACCGTTGGCAATCCAATCAAAATGTCGGATAGCATCACTGAAGTGACTCGTTCACCTTTATTGGGCGAACATACCGACGAAATTCTCCGTGAGTTGGGTTTTAGCTTGGAAGAGTTAACTGTTTTACGTGCTAAGGAAGTTATTTAAGCAACAATTTCATTTGGTAGATTAATCCAAGGGGTGTTGTATGCGTATTGCTTTAATTGGTAGTCAAGATTTTGGTAAGGCAGCATTAGAGGCTTTTCTAAAGCGTGGTGATGAAGTGGTGGCCGTTTTTTGTCCGCCCGATAATCCCAAGTCGAGCAAGCCTGAGTTGCTTAAAGAAGCCGCTATAGCCCTAGGCTTAAAGCCTTTGCAATTTGCTTCGCTCAAATCTCCTGAAGCTGCACAAGCCTTAGCCGACAGCAAGGCAGAAATTGGCGTGATGGCTTATGTGCTGCAATTTGTGCCGCAAGAATTTGTACAGATTCCTAAATTTGGCATGATCCAGTATCACCCTTCATTGCTCCCCCGTTATCGTGGGCCGAGCGCAATAAACTGGGCCATTGCCTTAGGAGAAACTAAAACTGGCTTGACGATATTTAGGCCCAGTGATGGCTTGGATGAGGGCGCTGTTATCTTGCAAAAAGAGGTTGCCATTGGCCCACACGATAGTTTGGGCAAAGTGTATTTTGATCACCTTTTCCCCTTGGGTATCGCCGCATTAATGGAGGCTGCAGATTTGGTAGTGGCAGGTAAGCATAGCGAACAAATACAAGATGAATCGCAAGCCAATTATGAGGGCTGGTTTGATCAGGCGGCTACCCGAATCTATTGGACCTCGCATCTACAAGGTATTTATGATTTGATTCGCGCTGCAAACCCAGCGCCTGGCGCATGGACAATTTTTGGCGGTGAAAAAATTGCTATTTTCGATGCAGTTAAGCATGTGACTAGGACCTATTCAGCGGTCCGTGGCAAGCCCGGAGTGATAACGGGAATTGGTCCGCAGAGTATTTTCATCGCCTGTCATGGCGGAGAAATTGAAGTATTAAAAGCCAAGTCAGCTAAAGTAGCGAATGGTAGTAAAGTCTCTGGGGCTGAATTAGCAGCTGGCTTAGGTTTGCAGCTTGGTCAAAGCGTAGATCTTTCTTAGTAAAAATAATTATTAAAAAAGTAATCAGTGCGGGCGTCTCTTAAACCTCCAGATTATCAATCAGCCGTGTTTTACCTAATTTCGCTGCGGCTAATATGACTAAGGGCGCACTCTCAGTAGGGCTTGGCATTAGCAAGTCTTTCTGCTGCCGAATGGCAATATAGTCGGGCTTCCAGCCACGCACTATTAAGGCGTCTTTAACTTTTTGCTCTAGGAGTAAAAGATGTTTTGGATCGCTTGCGCCTAAACTCAATATTTCTTGGCGTAAATCTTCAAGGGCAATTTTCAGCTGAGGTGCTTCCGTACGCTCGTTTTGCGAAAGATAGGAGTTGCGGGAGGAGAGTGCTAGGCCATCTTCAGCGCGTATGGTTTCGGCAGGAATAATTTGCATAGGTAGGGCAAATTGTTGCACCATGCGGCGAACAATCATTAATTGTTGGTAATCTTTTTTACCAAAAATGGAGACGCTAGGCTGTACACAGGAAAATAGTTTCATTACTACCGTGCAAACGCCGATAAAAAATCCTGGCCGGAACTCACCCTCAAGAATATCCCCTAATTGTTGTGGCGGATTAATACGGTATTCCTGTGGCTCGGGATACAAATCTTTTTCATGCGGCGCAAACAAAACATAAACCCCTTCTTTTTCGAGTTTAGCGATGTCGGCATCCATTGTGCGTGGGTAGGAATCAAAATCCTCACCCGGGCCAAATTGCAAGCGATTAACAAAGATGCTCGCTACGACAGGGTCACCATATTGCCGAGCTAAGCGCATTAAAGAGAGGTGCCCTTCATGTAAGTTACCCATCGTGGGTACAAAAGAAGCGCGATTTTGGCCACGCAA
>CANKKB010000023.1 GCA_947482555.1 Burkholderiaceae bacterium
CTGTACTTGAAGCTTTAGTAGATGCTCAATATACTGGTTTGGCAGTGCTTGCGGTATTGGCGTCTTTGGCGGGCGCTTTTTATTATTTGCGGGTAGTCAAGGTCATGTACTTCGATGAGCCAATCCACGAGTTGCATGCAGTAAGTGGCTCAAAGTTCGCACGTAGTATGTTGAGCCTGAATGGCATTCTGGTTTTAGTTTTGGGTATTTTCCCCGCTGGCTTATTAACATTGTGTTTAGATGCTATGCGTCGCACTTTGTTAGGCGTTTAATGGCTGAAAAATCACTCAGTGATTTAGCAATTGGCGATGCCCATTTGCGCGAAGAGCGTGTTTCGGGTGAAGCCATCTACGATGGTATTTTTCTGCAGATGAAGCGCGATGTGGTTCGCTTGCCCGATGGGGCAGAGGTAATGCGCGAGTATTTAACCCATCCAGGTGCCGTAGCTATCCTCGCTTTATTGGATGATGGCCGGGTGGTCATGGAGCGTCAGTATCGCTACCCCATTGCTAAAGCTTGTTTAGAAATTCCAGCCGGTAAGTTAGAAATTGGTGAAGATCCTTTGCTTTGTGCGCAACGCGAGCTGCTAGAAGAGACTGGCTATACCGCCAGCAAATGGTCTTTTATTCGCCGTATTAATCCGGTGATTTCCTACTCAACAGAATTTATCGATATTTACTTGGCTCAAGGGCTCATTGAGGGCAAAAGCCAGCTTGATGCGGAAGAGTTTTTAGACGTATTTGCCGCGCCTCTAGAAGATTTGCTGCGCTGGGTTGAAAGTGGCGAAATTACTGACGTGAAGACGATTATTTCGAGTTACTGGCTAGAGCGTTATCGGCGCGGCTTAGTTTTACCAAAATCTTTATAATTAAACTTATATTTATAGCCCTTGAATTTATGCAAATAATCCTTATCTAATATTGGTATGAAAGTCTATAACCTTTCCTGTGCGTTGACCCATTCTTTTGAAGGCTGGTTTGCTTCAGAGGAAGATTGCCTGTCACAACAGGCGAATGGTTTATTAACTTGCCCAATATGCAATAGTAATGAGGTTATTCGTTTACCCTCCGCACCCCATATTGGTGATCGGCTTGGCGGGCGCAATGCAGTACAAACGCAGACCCAGCTTGAACCACAAATGCAGGAGGCCTTTTTAAAGGGCGTGCGCCAACTGATTAATAGTTCAGAAGATGTTGGCACTGCATTTGCTGAAGAGGCGCGACGTATTCATTACCACGAGGCCCCCGAGCGTAATATTCGCGGTCAGACAACGCAAGACGAAGCAGAATCGTTGCGAGAAGAGGGCATTCAGGTTTTAGCCTTGCCCGCGCTTCCCATCCTTAAAAATACCCTACAGTAAACAAGCGATTTTCTAGTAAATTGTTAATTTATTAACGGCTACTTTGAAGTCGGCATAACGAATTCTGCGCCTTTGCTAATACTTTCAGGCCAGCGTTGCATCACACTTTTTTGCTTAGTATAAAAACGCACACTTTCTTTGCCGTAGGCATGGGTATCGCCAAAGATAGATCGTTTCCACCCACCAAAGCCATGCCAGGCCATGGGTACAGGAATCGGTACATTTATTCCCACCATGCCGACTTGTACACGGCGGGCAAATTCGCGGGCAATATTACCATCGCTGGTAAAGCAGGCCACGCCATTCCCAAATTCATGGGCATTGACTAAATTCAAAGCGTCGGCAAAGTTAGCTACCCGCACGCAAGAAAGTACGGGGCCAAAAATTTCTTCACGATAAATTGTCATATCGGGCGTGACATGATCAAACAGCGTGCCGCCAATCCAGAAGCCTTGCTCAAACTGCGGAGACTTAAATGGGCGCCCATCAACCAATAATGTGGCCCCACTAGCTACGCCATTTTCAATATACCCAGTAATACGCTCGAGGGCTGCACGAGTAACGATCGGGCCCATCTCGGCATCGAGCTCCATCCCGTTTTTAATTTTGAGAGCCTTTGTCCGCTCAATGAGCTTTGGCATCACTTTATCGGCTGCATCGCCAACCAGTACCGCTACTGAAATGGCCATACAGCGTTCGCCAGCTGAACCATATGCAGCACCAACTAAGGCGTCAACGGCTTTATCGATATCGGCATCGGGCATGATAACCATATGATTTTTAGCTCCGCCGAGGGCTTGAACGCGTTTGCCGAAATGGGCTCCGCGCTCGTAAATATAGTTAGCAATTGGAGTTGAGCCAACGAAGCTAAGGGCCTTGACCTGCGGATTTTCAAGTAATGCATCCACTGCCTCTTTATCACCTTGTACGACGTTAAATACGCCGTCAGGCAAGCCCGCCTCTTTGAGTAAGCGCGCCATAAATAAAGAAGCTGATGGGTCGGTAGGGCTGGGCTTGAGAATGAAGGTGTTACCGCAAGCAATGGCCATCGGAAACATCCACATCGGTACCATTACCGGAAAATTAAACGGGGTAATTCCGGCAACCACGCCTAAAGGCTGGCGCATGACCCAATTGTCGATGCCGGTCGAGACTTGCTCGGTGTAATCACCTTTTAGTAGTTCGGGAATACCAGTGGCGAATTCGACAATCTCAATTCCGCGAGTGACTTCGCCTTGCGCATCGGTAAAGACTTTGCCATGCTCAGCTGTAATAATAGCCGCCAATTCATCGCTATGGCGATTTAGTAGCTCGAGGTATTTAAAAAGAATGCGAGCGCGCCGTAGGGGCGAGGTATCCGACCAGGCCGGAAAAGCAGCTTGCGCAACCTCGACAGCAGCATCAATCTCGACACGGTTAGCCAAGGCAACTCGCCTGGCAATCGCCCCAGTTGCAGGGTTATACACGTCAGCATAACGACCAGCTTTGGGTTGAATGATTTTGCCGCCAACAAAGTGGCCAATATCTTCTTTAATTTCAAAGGCTTGAGGTGCATTCATCAGGTTTTACCCTAGTTATTGTATGAAGTAGAAATGAAGGATTTACAGGCAAAAACCTGCGAAAATGAGAACCCCCATGGGGATCTCGTTATTCTATCGGTTTGGCCAAATTTTTGTTGAAAGTGCATATGAGTTTGTTATTTTCTAAATACACCTTAGGCTCGCCCAAGGGCGGATTAGAGTTAAGTAACCGTATCGTTGTGGCGCCTATGTGCCAGTATTCCTCCGATGATGGTGCGGCCACCGATTGGCATCTAATGCATTGGGGTAATTTACTGAACAGTGGCGCAGGCCTATTTATTATTGAGGCAACCGGCGTTTTACCCGAAGCGCGAATTACACCGGTGTGCTTAGGTTTATGGGATGAGCGTACCGAAGCTGCACTGAAAGATAAGCTTACGCGGGCAAGGGCGTTAGCGCCAGCAGTACCCGTTTTTATACAGCTCTCGCATGCTGGTCGCAAAGGTTCTAGTGCTTCACCATGGCACGGTGGCCAATTAATCGATGAGGAAGCTGGCGGCTGGCAAGCATCAGCGCCGTCGGCAGTGCCGCAACTGCCCAATGAAAAACCGCCGCGCGCCTTTACTGCAGATGAAATTCAAGATTTGATCAAAGCGTTTGTAATCGCCGCGCAACGTGCCGAGCGTATTGGAATCGATGGAGTAGAACTACATGGTGCCCACGGTTATTTGCTCCACCAGTTTTTATCGCCGATTGCTAATCACCGCACTGATCAATATGGCGGTTCGTTCGAGAATCGGATTCGTCTGGTAATTGAATTATTCACGGCCGTAAGAGCAGCTTATCAAGGTGTTTTAGGAATTCGTCTTTCAGCGTACGATTGGGTTGAGGGTGGTTGGACTCCCGAAGAGACAGCTGAATTAGCTTTACGTCTGAAAAACCTAGGGTGTAATTATGTCCACGTTTCATCGGGGGGCGTTTCGCACTTACAGAAAATTGCTATTGGCCCCAATTACCAAATTTCATTTGCCAAAATGGTCAAAGAAAAATCGGGCTTGCCAACGATGGCAGTCGGCTTAATAACCGATCCCCATCAGGCCGAAGCTATTTTGCAAGCCGGCGATGCAGATTTAATTGCACTGGCCCGCGCTTTTCTTTATAAGCCCCGTTGGGCTTGGGAGGCCGCCGCAGCCTTACAGGGTGAGGTGGCAGCGAGTAGTCAATATTGGCGTTGTTTGCCGCGTGAGGCGCAAGCTGTTTTTGGCGCTGTACGGATTGGGCAACGGTAGTTTTACCCATCTTTTTTCCTTCATTTAAAGGGTTTATATGCGATTAATCAATCGAGTAATAACGATTTTATTAGGCTTGGGTCTTGCCAACCTTGCTATTGCCCAATCTTTCCCTGATCATGCAATTACCTTAATCGTGCCAAATCCGCCTGGTGGATTAGTTGACACTTCGGCGCGTTTATTGAGTGAGCCTCTAGGCCGAGTGCTGAATGAAACGGTGATTGTAGAAAATAAACCTGGCGCAAGTGGGAATACAGCTTATCAATTTGTTGCTAAAGCTAAGCCCGATGGCTATACCCTGTTGATTTCCTACTCAGGGTATCACGTTGGTAACCCGGCCTTAATGGATAAATTACCCTGGGATCCGCTTAAAGATTTTGCGCCAATTGCACTACTCACCGTTTCAACCAATGTTATTGCCGTGCACCCCTCTATCCCAGTGAATAATTTAAAAGAGCTGATTGCATATGCAAAAGCTAATCCAGGCAAGTTAAATTATGCTTCGCAGGGTAATGGCTCGGTTTCGCATATTGGCACTGAAATTTTTAAACAAACTACTGGTATTGAAATGGTGCACGTCCCTTATAAAGGCTCGGGCCCGGCAATTCAAGATGTCTTGGCTGGACAGGTGCAAGTATTTATTACTACGCCGCCATCGGTGATGCAGCATGTGCAAACTGGCAAATTAAAAGGTTTAGCAGTAACCGGTAAAACCCGCCATCCCTCAATGCCAAATGTACCGACTACGGCCGAGGCTGGTTTACCTAGTTTTCAACTGGAGTCGTGGGTTGCTCTATATGCACCTGCTAGTACTCCCGCACCCGTTATAGCGAAGTTAAGCGAAGCTGTGAAAAAAAGTTTAGAGCAAGCAGAAGTTAAGCAGCGAGCCGACACGGCAGGGGTTGAAGTGCGCTATCTAAATCCCCAACAAATGGACGCACTCTTAAAAAAAGAATTGCCTTATTGGAATAAAGTAATTAAAGCCGCCAATATTAAGCTTGATTAAATAGAAAGAAGTGGTAATGTCTCAGCAAGTACATACGCTACGTGAAGCGTGGTTAGAAGCAGCGGTAAAGTATTTAGAACCCATCTTTTCTAAAGCAGGTTATGCAATTCCTCCAGTGCGAGTATCTTGTGGCTTTCCTGCTTCAAGTAGCCCCCGTACTACCTTGGGACAATGTTGGCCGCGAGAGCGCTCTGGCGCCAGTGTTAATGAAATTTTTATTTCCCCCAAACTGGATGAGCCTGTTGCCTTGCTGGATACCTTAGTACATGAGTTGTGTCATGCGGTAGACGATTGTTTTAGCGGTCATGGCGAGGATTTTAAATGTATTGCGCAAACAGTGGGGCTTGAAGGGCCAGCACGAATGGCAAAAGCTAACGAGGCCTTAGTTGTGCGTTTAATGATGATTAGCCAAGAGCTTGGCCCGTATCCGCATCAAGCGATTGTATTTCCACCGCCCCGGCCGAGCAATTCAAGTCGTAATAAGGCCACATGCCCGCAATGTGGATACGAGGTCACTTTACTGAAGAAGTGGGCTAGTTATGGCGCACCGATTTGCCCAAAAGATTCGCTTAGAATGGTCGAGGCGATTCCCGAAACAATCGAAAATACGACTCGCACTGAATTAGTTGCAGAAGTTGATGAAATTCGGCGCGCGATTAGCTAGGCGCTAAAATCCCTTAACGATAATTCCCATACGGCATTTGTTATTACGCTAAGAATGCTTCCCTAATTTACTACCTTCCTAAGATTAATCATTATTATGAGCACACAAAAAATTATTCAAAATCCAAAGGTCGCGATTATTCCTGGCGATGGTATTGGCAAGGAAGTAATGCCTGAGGGGGTAAGAGCCTTAGAGGTTGCTGCAAGTAAGTTTGGCATCAACTTTCAGTTTGATCATTTTGATTTTGCAAGTTGCGATTACTATTTAAAGCACGGCAAAATGCTGCCCGATGATTGGTTTGATACCTTAATGAAATACGATGCTATTTTCTTTGGCGCGGTGGGTATGCCCAATATTTTGGCTGACCACTTATCTTTGTGGGGGAGCTTAATTCAATTTAGACGGGGTTTTGATCAATATGTGAATTTACGCCCAGTACGTTTATTACCAGGTGTGCCTTGTCCTCTAGTCAACCGCAAGCCTGGTGATATTGACTTTTTTGTGGTGCGTGAAAATACCGAAGGTGAATATTCGAGTGTTGGTGGCAAAATGTTCCCCGATACCGAGCGTGAATTTGTCGTACAAGAATCTGTATTTACGCGTATTGGTACAGACCGTATTTTAAAGTTTGCCTTTGAGTTAGCGCAAAGCCGAACCAAGAAACATTTGACGTCGGCGACTAAGTCAAATGGCATTGCTATTACGATGCCATATTGGGATGAGCGAGTAGAGGCGATGGCTAAAAAATATGCTGATGTGCGGATGGATAAATATCATATTGATATTCTCACGGCACAATTTGTGATGAATCCCGACCGCTTTGATGTGGTTGTGGCGAGTAATTTATTTGGCGATATTTTGTCTGATTTGGGCCCAGCATGCACGGGTACGATTGCAGTTGCGCCTTCAGGAAGCATTAATCCTGAGGGGATCTATCCTTCATTGTTTGAACCAGTTCATGGTTCCGCCCCCGATATTTTTGGTCAAAATATTGCCAATCCGATTGGGCAAATTTGGAGTGGCTCAATGATGCTAGATCATTTAGGATATCCCGCTGCGGGTAAAGCGATATTCTCGGCGATTGAAAAAGTATTAGCAGCGGGACCAGGCCACGCACCATTAACGCCCGACCTAGGTGGTAAAGCTAATACTGCGGATTTAGGAAAGGCAATTTCCACAGCAATTTAATTGCTGGGCAGGAAATACTTATTTAGTTGCCCCAGACTGGTTGCTTTTTGCTGCTCTTAGCGATTTCTGCCAAGACTAATTGATGTGCCTCGCAATCTGCAGCGCTAGCCTGCAAGACAATTAAGTCTGTGGGTAGTGCACGAGCTTGTCCAGTAGCGTCGACTTTACTATCGTAATCAATCAAATCGATGGTGAGGTCTTCTTGTCCACGGGTCATGGCCAAATAAACCTCGGAAAGCAGTTGCGCATCTAAAAGAGCGCCGTGTAAGGTGCGGTGCTCATTGCTAATTGCGAAGCGGTCGCAGAGTGCATCCAGTGAATTGCGCTTGCCTGGAAACATTTGTCTAGCGTCAACTAAGGTATCGATAACATTACTTAATTGCGCTTTAAAGCTAGCGCGTTTTAAGCGGTTAAATTCACTCTCGAGGAAGCCCAAATCGAAGGGCGCATTATGAATAATGATTTCTGCATCGGCTAAAAATTCCATTAATTCATCGGCAATATGCGCAAAGAGGGGCTTATCTGCCAGAAATTCGCGCGATAGGCCATGTACTGCATAGGCGCCCGCATCAATTTCTCGCTCAGGATTAATGTAGCGATGAAAGGTGCGATTGCTGAGCCGACGATTGATTAATTCAACACAGCCAATTTCAATAATGCGATCGCCAGTGGCGGCATTGAGCCCAGTAGTTTCAGTATCGAGAATGACTTGGCGCATCTATTTAAACGAGGATTATGTCGCTACCAAATCTTCGGGCGGTATTTCTAAGGGCCCCGTGCCAGCATATTTATCCAGGTAAAGATAGATGACAGGCGTAATAATCAAGGTCACAAATTGCGAGAAAATCAGGCCACCGGCAACTGAAATGCCCAGAGGCTGCCTTAACTCTGCACCTGCACCTAAACCAAAGGCAATTGGCAGGGCGCCCATTAAAGCAGCTAAGGTGGTCATCATAATCGGCCGAAAGCGCAAGGCACAAGCCTCACGAATTGCTTGCTCAGGGGTCATGCCATGATTACGTTGTGCCTCAAGGGCAAAGTCAATGAGTAAAATCGCATTTTTCTTCACAATACCAATCAGCAGCAAAATGCCAATCGTGGCAATAACTGTTAACTCAAAACCAAACAGCCGTAAGGTAAGCAGGGCGCCAATGGCAGCAGAGGGCAATCCAGCCAAAATAGTGAGCGGGTGAATATAACTTTCATAAAGAACGCCAAGCAAAATATAGATGACAGCAAGCGCTGCAAAAATTAAAATAACTTGACCTGATTGGTTATTTTTAAATACGGCAGCATCACCACCATAACTGGTAATAATAGAGGGTGGTAATTCAATAGCTTTAACGTACTTTTCAATTTGATCTGTAGCGTCGCCCAAGAAGACGTCGGGCGCTAAATTAAATGAAATTGTTACTGCTGGTATTTGGCCTTGGTGATTGACGGCAGTGGGGCCAATGGTACGTTTAAAACTAGCGAGACTTGATAATGGGATCAGTTTATCGGTAGCACGCCCACGGACAAATATTTTATTAAGATCAGTTTCAAACCTACGATCTTCTGGGGTCGCTTCAAGAATTACGTAGTAGGTATTAACACTGCTGTAAATAGTTGAGACTTGACGTTCACCAAAGGCGCTATATAGAGCGGCACGGATATCAGCAATATTAACCCCAGCGCTCGCAGCTTTTTCACGATCAATATCAATTTGTACATTAAGACCTTTAAGCTGAGAGTCGCTAGTGACATCACGAAACATCGGATTGCCCCGCATTTTTTCAAGCAGTTTTTCAGACCATATATTAACTCCTTCAAATCCGACACTTTGTAAGGTGAATTGATAGCGGCTTTTACTTATACGGCCACCTAGTTGTAGGTTTTGTACTGGGCGCATATAAATATTTAAACCAGGCAATTGCTTAAATTGATTTCTTAGGCCTTCAAGTACTTGCGCCATTGGTAGGCGATCGCCTTTTGGTTTCAAAATTATCAAAAATCGACCGGTATTAGTGCCTGTGCTAAAACCACCACCAATAATCGAGATTGAACTCTCTACATTTGGATCTTTGCGCACAATTTCAGCGGCCTGATCTTGTAATTCCAGCATAGCAGTAAAGGAAATATCTTCTGCAGCCTCGGTAGTGGCAGTAATTTGGCTAATATCTTCTTCAGGAAAAAACCCTGTGGGGCTATACATAAATAAGAGCACAGTAATAATGAAAGTCGAAATTGCGCCGGCCAAGACAGTCTTACGATGGTGTAAGGCTAAATCAAGGTAACGTAAGTAGGTCTTTAAAGTCCACTCAAATAGTTTGTCAAACTGCCTCGTCATGGCATTGTCTTTAGGGTGATGACCAGGTTTAGGTAAGAAGCGACTACAAAGCATGGGAACTACAGTTAATGACACCAATGCGGAAACTAAAATAGACAGGGTCACAACAATTGCAAATTCATGGAATAACAGACCAATTGGGCCCGCCATAAAAAAGAGTGGGATAAACACTGCCACCAGTGAAATGGAGATTGAGACAATAGTGAAGCCCACTTCTTTGCTACCAATGAGGGCGGCCTTAAGTGGGTCTACCCCCTTTTCAATATAGCGCATAATATTTTCTAGCACCACGATGGCATCGTCGACTACCAGACCCACTGCTAAGGTAATACCCAATAAGGAAATATTATCGAGACTATAGCCCAATATATAAAGCAAAAAGAAGGCGCCAATGAGAGAGATTGGCATGCTAATGGTAGGAATAAGAGTGGCTGACAGATGCTTTAGAAATAAGAAGATAACTAATATCACTAAAAGAATTGTTAACCCTAAGGTAATGTTAACATCATGAATTGAGTCTTTAATTGAAATTGAGCGATCGTTTAATAATTGCAGCTTAATCGAAGCTGGCATTTGCTGTTGAAATTGAGGTAACAGTTTCTTCACCGCATCAACCACCTCTACTGTATTGGCATTGGGCTGGCGCAATACTGCAATGGCAATTGAGCGTTCGCCATCGGCAGTAGCCCAAGTTTTAACATTCTCATAACTTTGTAAAATATTTGCAACATCTTTTAAGTACACTGGCAAGCCATTACGTTGAGCAACGACTAAATTGGCAAATTGCTCAGGCTTGAGCAATTGCTCATTGGCATAAATCGTAATGCCTTGGCGGGGCCCGTCGAGCACCCCCACTGGACTATTTGAATTCGATTTATTGATGGCAATTGCAATTTCATCTAAGGTGAGATTGCGGCTAGCTAAGGCATCCGGACGGGCATGCACCCGAATGGCATACCGTTTAGCGCCATAAACTACAACTTGAGCAACACCATTAATAGTTGATATAGTTGGTGAGAGTAAGTTTTCAGCATAGTCATTTAGTTCAGCTAAGTTCATTGATGGTGAACTCATGCGTACTACAATTACTGGTGTATCAGCTGGGTTAACTTTACGATAGGATGGTGGTACCGTCATTTCAATCGGTAGGCGCCTTTGCGCGCGTAACAGCGCTGCTTGCACATCGACTGCTGCTTTATCGATATCACGATTGTTATCAAATTCCAACGTAATATTAGTAACACCCAAAAAATTAGTTGAATTAATAACTTTGATGCCGTCAATCGTTGAGAATTCTTTTTCTAAGGGCAGTGCGACTGAAGAGGCCATATTCTCTGGTGAGGCGCCTGGCAGAGTGGCGCTAACAGAAATAATTGGCGTATTAAAACTAGGCAGCGCCGCTACGGGAATTTTGAAATAAGCTATCGTGCCAGCGATCACGATAGCCACTGACAACAAGACGGTCATGACTGGCCGGCGGATGCATAACTCGGAGAGTGTCATTTAGCGGCAGCAGGAGTGGTTGGAGGGGGAGCACTTTTTGCGGGAGCAGCAGCTGCGGCTGGCGTAGCTTCACGAATTTTGGCGCCAGGACGTAAATTTTGTTTACCCTCAACTACCACTCGGCTGCCGGGTGCAATACCAGTAATAACGGATTGGCCTTGGTATTCATAAACTACAGTAATGGGTTTTGACGCCACCTTATCGCCAGCTTCGACGATATACACGATACGACCTTTAGGACTAATAATGATCGCTTGGGATGGCACCACCAAAGCATCTTTCAGTTCACCAGCGTTTAGTTTGACCCGAGCAAATTGCCCTGGTAATAAAGTCCCTTTTTCATTAGGGATTTGTGCCTTCACTCGTACTGCTGCTATAACAGGGTCAACCTGGTTATCCACTACCAAGACTTTCCCTTCATAGCTATTTTTGCTAGAGTCACCCACTCTAACTGTAACCTGCATGGGAGTTCCGTCACCTTGATTTTCCAGGATAATAGGAATATCTTTTTCCGAGATCACAAACTGCACATTGATGGGGTCAAGTTGCGTGATCGTAACCATGGCTCCAGTAGTAGTGGTAGCAGTCGAGCTGGTGGCAGTAATTACCGTATTACTGGCTTGAACCAAGGAGCCTGGGAAGACATTAATAATGCCCGTGCGCCCACTAATTGGCGCACGAATCGAGTCGAATGAGAGTTGTACTTGTGATGCATTAGCAGCAGCTTGAGCCGATCTTGCGTTAGCTAGAGAAGTATCGAGCGCAGCTTTAGAGATAAAATTTTTATCCATTAACTCTTTAGCGCGTAAATACTGTTTATGCGCATCATCGGCTAGGGACTTCAGTTTTTCATAGTTTGCTTTATCTACGCGATCATCAAGTAGAAATAATAAGTCACCCTGTTTTACTTCCTGACCATCTTTAATGAAGATTTTGCTAACGGTATTCGTAATCATTGGGCGAATATCAACGATGCTATTCGCCACGATAGTGCCCGTGGCCTCAATCACCAGGGGCACAGTTTTAGGTTTCACAACAACGGAGGTAATGGTTTGCGGCCCACTTACTTTATCGGCTGGAGGGAAGAAATAGGTATAGGCTTTTGAACCAGCGTAGATCAAAATCACAACAGCCACAATGCGCCATTTGTATTTACTGACAAAGTGCTTTATGTGGCCGAGATTAATTTGCTTGATGCGCACCAGCCATTCTTGAGCAGCTGGCCTTGCGAGAACAGATTGGGCACTTTGCCACACTGCGCATGCTGTTTTTTTAGCCCAAGCTAGGGAAGCATCTAATTTAGTGGAAAGCCAGTTTTTTTGCGGCACAGTTTTTTTAATTGATCTATTGGTTAATGGGCTCGGCACATTTTCGCATAAGCTGGAATATACGGAAGATCGTGGTTTTCAGGCTGGCTAGGGTAAAAATTCTTCAACCCCGCGATTAGCCAATTGATCGGCCAGCTCATTGCCGGGATCGCCGTTATGACCCCGCACCCAATGCCATGAAATGGTGTGTTCTGGCAATAAAGAATCGAGTTCTTGCCATAAATCGGCATTTTTTACTGGGGCTTTTGCGGCAGTGCGCCAATTACGGGCTTTCCAACCATCCAGCCATTCTGTCACCCCCTTTTGCACGTACTGAGAGTCGGTATAAAGGGCAACCGAACTAGCTTGTTTAAGGGCTCTAAGCGCGTGAATGACAGCGCTTATTTCCATCCGATTATTGGTGGTGAGCAAAGCCCCTCCATGTAAATGTTTCTCATGGTGACCAGAACGTAAAACGGCTCCCCAACCCCCAGGACCTGGGTTGCCTTTACAGGCGCCATCGGTATAAATCGTAATGTGCGGTAAAGCTGATTTTTTATTCATTCCCTGGAGGCCTTGCGTGCTGTTCCACAGCAGGCGTAAGTTGGGCAAGGGCGGTAGGCCGTTTTGCAGGTATGCGACCAATTAAACGCATGCCAGGAGTGCGTTTAATGGCAGAAATCAAAAAGACTGCCCCAAAAATAGGCCACCACCGATTCCCCATAGGTTCTAAAAAATCCATTCTTGCCATCCCTGCGGAACTTTGTAAGGGAAACTTATAACAGCCAAAATGACCCCGATCAACAGAATAATCGAGTAATTTTAGCCAGTCTTTGAGACGAAGAAGGCTAATAAATTGCCCAGTTCGAGGTAAGTAGGGTGCGCCAAAGATATGGCTTAAATATTGCCTGGCACCCCAGATGCTGGCTGGATTAAAGCCAGAAATAATCACTCGCCCTTCGGGTAACAAAATCCGATCGACTTCGCGCAAAATTTGGTGGGGGTCAGCGGCAAATTCTAAGACATGGGGCAGGAGCACTAAATCAATACTTTGATTAGCAAAGGGGAGTTCGGTGGGGAGACCCTCAACAATATGCCAACCTTGGTTATGCGCTTGCCGGCTAGCAATAGCAAGGCTCTGCAGCTTTTGCTCTGCAGGCGCGCCGGGAGTAAGACCAATTTCACCGGGACTTACAGAGAGGGCATGCAAGGGCATGCGATTGGCCTTTAAGGCATCAAGTTGGGGTAAACCAATTTGTAAAGCATGAAAGCCGAAGACATCGCCCACAGCAGCGGCGAAGCGTTTTTCTTCCCAGGCTAAAACATATTGACCCGGAGGCGAGTTTAGCCATTGCTCCCAGGAAGACCATGGTGGTGCAATTAGTACCTCGCTAGGCGGGGGAATTGATATCATTAGGGCTTGTTTTGCATCCGAGGTTTTCGTCTAATGGTCAAGAGTACAGCATTGCAAGTTTGGCCGATTCCAGCCTTTAGCGATAACTACATCTGGTGCATTCATGATGGGCATTCTGCTCTCATTGTTGATCCGGGTGATGCTGCTCCAGTGATTCAATATCTGCAAGAAAATCAATTGCAGTTAACAGGAATTTTAATCACCCATTACCATGCTGATCATATTGGCGGTATTGCAGATTTATTGCGCGCTACTACAAATGGCCATACTTTGCCAGTGTATGGACCCGTTGCTGAAGTAATTGCTGGGTGCAACTATCCATTGATACAAGGCGATGAAGTGCAAATAGCTGCCCCGGCAAGCTATTTTCAGGTACTTGAGGTGCCAGGGCATACCTTAGGCCATATTGCTTACTTTGCACCAGCATTAGAAGTTAAGGAGCCCGCTAGAGTAGAGCCTCCACGCCTATTTTGCGGCGATACGTTATTTGCCTCTGGTTGCGGGCGCTTATTTGAAGGTACGCCAACGCAAATGCATGCGTCCTTAGCAAAATTTGCTGCTTTGCCCGGCAACACTTTGGTGTACTGCACCCATGAATACACCCTATCGAACATTCGCTTTGCTTTAGCAGTAGAGCCGAATAATGCGGATTTAATTGCCTGGTCAAAGCACGCAGATGACTTACGGTCGGCACATTTACCCACCGTGCCAACGACCATTGCGCAAGAAATGAAAACCAACCCTTTTATGCGTTGTGATCAACCCGTTGTTATCGCTGCAGCGCGCAAGATTGCTAAGCAACCTGCTCTAGAAAGTTCAGCTGCTGTATTGGCAGTTATTCGCGCTTGGAAAGATCAGTTTTAGTGCGTCGCGCAGCGGGCTATCATTTCCATCTGTGTGGGTTACTCATCACTGCTGCGCTAGTGTTGGGGGGGTGTGCAACGGGACCCCAATGGAGTTCAGATACCAGTACAAGCGCTGCTACTAAAGACCCTCGCGCAGCAAAAGCGCCTCGCATTAATTTAAATGAGCAGTCGGTAAGTAGTTTAGAGGCGCCCAGCAATAATTTATGGATTCATATTCGCAACGGTTTTCAAATGCCCGAACTTGAAAGCCCATTGGTAATTCAGCAAACAGTTTGGCTTTCGGCGCGACCGGAATATGTACAACGCTCGATGGCGCGCTCATCCCGTTATTTGTTCTATATTGTGCAAGAAGTTAACCTCCGCAGGATGCCCTCAGAGCTAGCCCTTTTACCTTTTGTGGAGAGTGCTTTT
This sequence comes from Burkholderiaceae bacterium, assembly GCA_947482555.1. Lineage (GTDB taxonomy): Bacteria > Pseudomonadota > Gammaproteobacteria > Burkholderiales > Burkholderiaceae > Polynucleobacter. Next base: position 14,858 of record CANKKB010000023.1, read on the forward strand.
AATCCACAGGCCAAGTCCATCGCTAAGGCTTCGGGTATTTGGCAATTTATGCCTAAAACAGGTAAAGATTTTAAGTTAACCCAAAATGTATTTCGCGATGAGCGGCGTGATGTATTGCAGTCAACTGATGCTGCCCTAGATTATTTACAGCGCTTATATAAACAATTTGGTGATTGGCAACTGGCTTTGGCTGCCTATAATTGGGGCGAAGGTAATGTGCAACGCGCGATCCGCAAAAATCAAGCAGCGGGTTTGCCTACTGGCTACAGCGATTTAAGTATGCCTAATGAAACGCGTAACTATGTGCCTAAATTAATGGCCTATCGAAATATTGTGATGCAGCCAGAAGCCTATGGCATTGTTTTGCCGCAAGTAGAAAATCATCCGTATTTTGTGGCTGTGGATGTCACTCGTGATATTGATGTCAAACTCGCGGCAAATTTAGCTGAGTTACCGCTCGAGGAGTTTTTAAATTTAAATCCCTCATTTAATAAGCCCGTAATTTTAAGTGCCGCTAATCAACAAATTTTATTACCGTTCAGTCGCGCTGAAATTTTTCAAGCGAATTTAAAACAGTACCAAAAACCATTAGCATCTTGGACGGCGGTTACCATTGCAAAATCTGAATCACCCGAACAAGCTGCCAAGACCCTCGGGGTAGATGTTGCGCAATTACGCGAAGTGAACGGCATACCCAAAGGCATGCGCATTAAGGGGGGTTCAACAGTTTTAATTCCAAAATCTGCCGGCAAAACGACTGATATTCCGGTGAATTTAGCTGAAAATGCCAGTCTAAGCTTGGAAAAGCCATTACCACCGCCAGCCCCTAAAAAGGTAAGCAAGCAAAGCAAGACCGCTTCAAAAGCAAGCCCAAAAGATGCCACTAAGCGTAAATCCCCATCGACAGAGCCAGCAAAATCTGCGAAAAATATGCTTACTAAGCCATTAGCTGCAACTACTAACAGTGGCAAGGTGGTGGTCAAAAACTAACTTTATGGGGTTGGATATCTTATGGTACAGGCAGCCAAGCAAAACGCTTCTTATAAAACTATGCATGAAGCTTCAATTGCCGACCCAATTGAATTTTGGAGTGAACAGGCTAAGCTAATTCACTGGGAAAAGCCGTTTAATCAGGTATTGGATTATTCCAATCCGCCCTTTAGTAAATGGTTCGAGGGCGGCTTAACCAATCTTTGTTACAACGCTGTCGATCGGCATTTAGCGGAACGTGGTGAGCAAATTGCTTTGGTGGCAGTTTCCACCGAAACGAACCAAGAAAAAACCTACACTTTTCAGGAGTTGCATACGGAGGTGAACCGTATGGCAGCAATTTTAAAAACCAACGGGGTTAATAAAGGCGACCGCGTTTTAATTTATATGCCGATGATTGCCGAGGCCTGTTTTGCTATGCTTGCTTGCGCGCGAATTGGGGCGATTCATTCGGTCGTATTTGGTGGCTTTGCTTCGCATAGTTTGGCAGCGCGCATTGATGATGCACAACCCAAAATGATTATTTCGGCTGAGGCTGGCATACGCATGGGTAAAGGCGTTCCCTATAAACCTTTATTAGATGAAGCGATTGCTTTAGCTGAATTTAAGCCAACTAAGGTATTGATTGTGAATCGTGGCTTGACTCCCTACACTTCAGTAGCTGAGCGAGATTTAGATTACGCAGCCGAGCGGGAAAAAAATATCGCCGCTCAAGTTGCTGTGGAATGGGTTGACGCCACCCATCCTTCTTATATTTTGTATACATCGGGCACTACTGGAAAGCCCAAAGGTGTCCAGCGCGATACGGGCGGTTATGCAGTTGCGCTGACTGCGAGCATGCAGCATATTTTCTGTGGCAAGCCAGGTGAGACGATGTTTACGACTTCCGACATTGGTTGGGTAGTGGGGCATAGCTACATTATTTACGCACCGCTGTTAAACGGTATGGCAACAATCATGTATGAAGGTACGCCGCTTCGGCCCGATGCAGGAATTTGGTGGAGTTTAGTCGAAAAATATAAAGTCTCTGTCATGTTTTCAGCACCAACGGCAGTACGCGTGCTAAAGAAACAGGACCCGAGTTTTTTAACTAAATATGATTTGTCGAGTTTGCGTTATTTATTTTTGGCTGGCGAGCCTCTCGACGAACCCACTGCAAATTGGATTCACGAGGCGATTAATAAGCCGGTGGTAGATAACTATTGGCAAACGGAAACTGGTTGGCCCATTTTAGCGATCCAAAGCGGGATTGAGACCATGCCCCATAAATTTGGTTCGCCTGGTTTGCCTTCATTCGGCTACAACATCAAATTGCTTGATGATGCTACTGGTGCTGAATTGGGCGCGGATGCCAAAGGCGTAATTGCCATTGAGGGACCTTTACCCCCAGGCTGTATGCAAACGATTTGGGGTGATGATGCGCGCTATGTGAAGACTTATTGGGAGTCGATTCCTGGCAAATTAATTTATTCGACCTTCGATTGGGGAATCAAAGACAGCGACGGCTATTTTTTCATTCTCGGGCGCACCGATGATGTGATCAACGTTGCCGGCCATCGCTTAGGAACGCGTGAAATTGAAGAAAGCTTGTCTAGTCACCCGAATCTTGCAGAGGTTGCCGTGGTTGGTATTGCCGATCAATTGAAGGGCCAAGTTGCAATTGGCTTTGCAATCCCGAAAGATGCGACGCAAACCACAACCTTAGAAGCAGAGCTAATGAAAACCGTCGACTCGCAGTTAGGCGCTGTTGCGCGGCCAGCAAGGGTCTATATCGTCAATGCCTTACCAAAAACACGCTCGGGAAAAATTGTGCGTCGCGCTTTGCAAGCGGTGGCCGAAGGGCGTGATCCGGGTGATATCAGTACCATGGAAGACCAAGCGGTTTTGATGCATATTAAAGAAGTGATCGAGCAAAAGCGGAGCTAGTAAGAGCGCAAGCTGGTATGATAGTAGGGTTCGTAACTCATAAATTACCCTAGCGCTTAAAGACACTCACCTCCCGCAAATTGTCCCGGGTAGGTCTTTTGGGGCGAGCAGGGTCGGATGGCAGTAGGGATTGGAGATTTTTTGTCGCCCTTGCTTCCTTCTTTTCCTCCCGCAGTATTGGCACTGGCCGATGGCAGCATATTTGCTGGCTACAGTATTGGTGCACCTGGTGAAACTACTGGTGAAGTCGTCTTCAATACCGCGATGACGGGCTATCAAGAAATTCTGACTGACCCCAGCTATGCGCGCCAAATTGTTACCTTGACTTATCCCCATATTGGTAACGTCGGAGTTAATGCGCAAGACGCAGAATCGGCTCAGGTCTATGCTGCAGGTTTAGTCATTAAAGACCTCTCGCGGCGGGTGTCGAATTTTCGTGCTGAAGATAGCTTAGAGCACTATTTACACGACGCTAACGTACCTGGTATTGCTGGCATTGATACCCGCAAGTTAACGCGTTTATTACGCGATAAAGGTGCCCAGTCTGGCGCCATTGTGGCCGGACTCCCTGGCGATACGATTGAGCAATTAAGTAAACAAGCTTTACAGTTAGCAAAATCGTTTGCTGGTATGGCTGGACTCGATTTAGCGCAAGTGGTGACAACTCCCTATGCTTATGAATGGCGTGAGGGTGAATGGGAGTTGCATGGCCCCATTGGTAAGCCAGCCTATCGGCTGCTTGATGAAGATAAGCCCCCAAAAAATTTAGGTAAATTAAAACACGTCGTAGCCTATGACTTCGGCGTGAAACGCAATATCTTAAGAATGCTGACAGAGCGTGGCTGCTTATTAACGGTAGTGCCGGCCAAAACGAGTGCCGCTGAAGTGTTGGCGATGAAACCCGATGGCGTATTTTTATCGAATGGACCGGGTGATCCGGAGCCATGCGATTACGCTATTACTGCCGCCAAGAATATTATCGATGCCGGTATTCCTACCTTTGGTATTTGTTTGGGACATCAAATTATGGGTTTAGCCGCGGGTGCAAAAACCCTCAAAATGAAATTTGGCCATCATGGTGCAAACCATCCTGTCAAAGATCTCGAAAGCGGCAAAGTCGCCATTACTTCACAAAACCACGGCTTTGCAGTGGATGCAAAAACCTTACCAACCAATGTCCGCGTGACCCACATTTCTTTGTTTGACGGCTCTTTGCAAGGTTTGGCTTGGAATGATAGGCCAGCTTTTTGTTTTCAAGGCCATCCCGAAGCTTCACCCGGACCGCACGATATTGGCTATTTATTTGATCGCTTTATGGATTTAATGCATGAACCAAAGCAGCAGGAGGTTACCCGTGCCTAAGCGTAGCGATCTGCACAGCATTTTAATTATTGGCGCAGGCCCGATTGTGATTGGACAGGCTTGTGAGTTTGATTACTCTGGCGCACAAGCTTGCAAAGCTTTGCGTGATGAGGGTTACAAAGTCATTTTGGTGAATAGCAATCCTGCAACTATCATGACTGATCCCGATATGGCCGATGTAACTTACATTGAACCTATTACCTGGGAAGTAGTTGAGCGCATTATTGCGCTTGAAAAGCCCGATGCGATTTTGCCAACGATGGGCGGCCAAACTGCCTTAAATTGCGCACTTGATTTGCACCGCCATGGCGTTTTAGAAAAATATGATTGCGAATTAATTGGCGCCTCACCAGAAGCGATTGATAAAGCAGAAGATCGGCAGAAGTTTAAAAATGCCATGACGAAAATTGGTCTAGGCTCGGCTAA
>CANKKB010000024.1 GCA_947482555.1 Burkholderiaceae bacterium
TGCGTTACACCATTTTGCTTTGGCCGAAAAATTTGCTTTAGAAGGTGCTTTGCCATATGCAATTGATCAATTAAAAATCGCTCGCTCCATTGGCGGTAGCGATTTTTATCAAGCCTCTACTATTGATGCGCGCATACGTGATTATCAGCGGATGTTTCGCGAACAACAGCAAGAAGATGGTAGGCAAGGGCGCCAACCAAGTTAAGGCAACGACTTAGTGCAGGCCGTGGTGTTTGGTGGGAAGAGGAAAATTTTCTTCAGTCGAACGGCTTGCATGTAAATGGGCAATGCGCCAACCTTGGCTATCTTGCAAAATAACCAAAGTAATATTCAAGAAAAATTCAGCTTCAATTTGATCGGGCTCAAAGTGTACGGCTTCAGTAGTGTCGTAAATGGCAGTGCCTAAAGTAGCATGCGATATGCAGTAAATGGGCTCAAGAAATAGAGCTCTTGTCGCTAGTAAGCGCTCTAATCCCTTACGAATTTCAGCATGTCCACTCAAGCGTTGTCCCTCGGGTAAAACACATGTAATGTTGTCATCATCTAGCCAAAGATCAAGCGCATTTTGCACATTCCGGTGGGCCAATGCATCACGCCAGGCATCGACTAATTCGTCAGCATTTTGAAAGAGGCGAGCAAGATGAGGCATGTCAATTTCCTAAAGATTCAAGGTAGTAAAAACCTGCGCTGCAGTAATTTCTTTTAAGCAGGCTAAGGTGCCAAGCGGACAGGTGCGCTGGTAGCAAGGACTGCAGGGTAAGTGCAACCAAATGACCCGAGCTTTACTCGATTCCGGAGGAGTATGACGTGGGTCACTTGAACCAAAAATAGCAACTTGGGGAATTTGTAAGGCAGCAGCAATATGCATTAAGCCCGAATCATTGCTGACCATGGCTTTGCAATTCGCAATTGTGGCTAGCGCTTGACTCAGGCTAGTAGTACCACACCAATTATGTAAACGAGCAGTATTCATACCCAGCTTTTCTGTTTGGATTTGAATTAATTGGCCTATTTCAGTATCGCTGGTGCTGCCCAAAATGATGATGTCCGCGCGCATATCATGCTGCAAAATCAGCGCAGCAAGTTCGGCAAAGCGCTCACTTGGCCAGCGCTTGGCAGGGCCAAACTCTGCGCCGGGCGCAAAGACATAAAGCGCTGTAGGATCAATTTTTTCACTGCTTAAGCGTATCTGAATTTCAGTTTGATCCAGAGGAGGAATGCGCAATTGTGCAGGCTTGTTAGCGATCAAATTATCGATGGGCGAATCCATCTTTGGCAGCAATTGCAATAATTTAGCGTAGTGTTTAATCATCGGCTCGCGCACGGTTTTGGGTGGATTAGCTAAAGCCCGATTAATTAGTCCAAAGCGCATTTCTCCGCGGTATCCAATCCTCACAGGTATTTTTGCTAACCAAGGGATGAGGGCTGCTTTTAAACTGTTCGGCAAGACAAAACAACTGGTGTAATTCGCTAAACGCAATTGTTTGGCTAATTGCACACGAGTACGCCACTGCAGTTTGCCATGTTGCAACGGCACTTCAATTAGTTGGTTTACTTCGGCACAGGCGCGGTAAATTGGCGCAACCCAGGGCGTCGTGAGCACATCAATGTTACAAGTGGGTAGCGCCTGCTTCAGCATTGCAATTAAAGGCTGACTCATCACTGCATCGCCAATCCAATTTGGGGCGATGATCAGGATGCGATCGCCCGATCTAGTGGCCGTGGGGTGCTGTTCCGGGAATGAGGCGATATTCAGTTCCACAATAAGGACACTTCGCTTGACCAGTATCGACAATATCAAGAAAGACGCGCGGATGTAAATTCCAGCTAGGGCTTTGGCCAGGCGGGCAATGTAAAGGCAAATCCTTGCCATCAATCATGATGGGCTTAGAGTTGTTCGTGATGTCAGCAGTCGCTTGCATAGTCATTACTTCACAGCGGTTAGCCATGATTTATAGCGCTCATTTTTGCCATAGACGGTTGAGAAAAATACATCCTGAATTTGCTTGGTGATTGGCCCTTTTAAGCCATCCCCAATCATACGATCATCAAGCTCGCGAATAGGTGTTACTTCTGCAGCCGTGCCTGTAAAAAAGGCTTCATCAGCGGTATACACTTCATCACGTGTCAAGCGCTTTTCTTTGACTTTAAAACCCAGGTCTTGGGCAATCTCGATAATTGAATCGCGTGTGATGCCATCTAGACATGATGCAAGATCGGGGGTATAAACAATGCCGTTACGCACCATAAAGAAATTTTCACCCGAACCTTCTGAAACGTATCCCTCAGTATCTAGTAAGAGCGCTTCATCATAGCCATTGGCAGCAACCTCTTGGTGCGCCAAAATGGAGTTAATGTAATAGCCCGATGCTTTCGCACGAACTAATGAAGAATTGACAAAATGGCGCGTGAAAGAGGAGGTCTTCACCCGAATTCCCTTATTCAAGCCATCCTCACCGAGGTAAGCACCCCACTCCCAAGCAGCAATCGAGGTATGAATAGTATTGCCGGTGGGGGAAACACCTAATTTTTCTGAGCCGATAAAAACAATCGGTCGAATGTAACAAGCTGCTAATTTATTGTCCTTTATGACATCGATAATGGCTTGGGTAATTTGCTCTTCGTTGTATGGAATTGCCATCTGGAAAATTTTGGTGCCATTGAAGAGGCGCTTAACATGTTCTTTAAGGCGGAAAATCGCTGGCCCAGATTCTGTCTTATAAGCCCGAATACCTTCAAATACCCCCATACCGTAATGGAGGGAATGGGTAAGCACATGAATATTGGCATCTCGCCAAGGAACCATCTTCCCATCAAACCAAATAAAGCCATCGCGGTCAGACATCGACATGTTATTACCCTTTGTAGCAGTTTAAGGAAAAGCCCTTTAAAACCTATGAGCCAAGCTGGCAAGGCATCTAAAGCACTTATTGTAGAGCAGGTCACCTATTTATTGAGTTCTGCAGCAAAGAAGGTGGTGGGAGGGGTCGGTTTTCATTAAAATAGACTCCGTTTACTTCACTTTCATCTGTCTCCTATGCCTGCAGCCCTTTTTAATGTTATGCGCCTTACCGAGCTAGTAGCAACGGGCCAATTGCAAGGTAAGCGGGTTCTCATTCGAGCTGATTTGAACGTGCCTCAAGATGAGACCGGAAAAATTACTGAAGATACCCGAATTAGGGCTTCGATGCCAGCAATTCAAATGTGCCTCAGTGCTGGAGCTGCAGTAATGGTTACCTCGCATTTAGGTCGACCTACAGAAGGTCAATTTAAGGCAGAAGATAGTTTGGCCCCGGTGGCTCACCGCATAGCTGAATTATTGAATCGTAAAGTTGCCCTAATTAGTGACTGGGTTGATGGTGGTTTTGAAGTTAGGCCAGGTGAAGTGGTGCTTCTAGAAAATTGTCGTCTGAATGTGGGTGAAAAGAAAAATAGCGAAGTATTAGCAAAAAAGATTGCCGCTTTATGTGATGTCTACGTTAACGATGCATTTGGTACCGCACATCGCGCCGAGGCTACCACCTATGGGGTAGCACAATTTGCACCGATCGCATGTGCAGGCCCTTTAATGGCCGCCGAATTAGACGCCCTAAGCCGCGCACTTGCGAATCCTAAGCGTCCATTAGTGGCGATTGTGGCTGGCTCAAAAGTTTCTTCTAAGTTAACGATCTTAAAATCGTTAGCTAGTAAAGTTGATGAATTAATTGTTGGTGGTGGTATCGCTAACACGTTTATGTTAGCCAAAGGTTTACCCATTGGAAAATCGTTAGCCGAGCCTGATTTAGTGCAAGAAGCACTCGACATCATGGAGCTGATGGAAAAACGCGGTGCACATGTACCTATTCCTGAAGATGTTGTGGTCGCAAATGAGCTTTCACCGTTGGCTAGAGCTAATCGCGTAGCGGCTACCGAAGTTGCAGCCGACGATATGATTCTTGATATAGGTCCAAAAGCAGCAGCGAAATTATCTATCATGTTGGCTAACGCTGGCACGATTGTATGGAATGGTCCTTTAGGCGTATTTGAAATCGATCAATTTGGCGGCGGCACTAAAATGTTAGCTGCGGCAATTGCTCATTCACCTGCGTTCTCCATCGCTGGTGGTGGTGATACCTTAGCGGCCATTGCAAAATATGGCATTGAAAAACAAGTCGACTATATTTCTACTGGCGGCGGCGCTTTCCTCGAATTTCTTGAGGGCAAAACTCTGCCAGCTTTTGCAGTATTGGTTGAGCGAGCCAAAAAAAATAATAAAAAATAACCCTAAAGGACAGCATGTTAAGAGCTACTAAAATTATTGCCACCCTCGGCCCTGCTTCAGAAAAGCCCGAGGTTTTACGCGAGATGATTCGTGCAGGTCTCGACGTTGTGCGGCTTAATTTTTCTCACGGTACGGTTGCCGATCATTTAGCGCGGCATAATTTAGTGCGTACGATTTCTGCAGAAATAGGTCGTGAAGTTGGCATCATGGCTGATTTACAGGGTCCCAAAATTCGTGTTGGTAAGTTTGCGAATGGCAAAGTTCAGCTAAAAGAGGGCGCACCATTTATTTTGGACGTCGCTTGCGAATTAGGCAATGAAGAGCGCGTTGGGCTTGATTACAAAAATTTACCGCAAGATGTCAAAGCCGGCGATCGACTCTTGTTAAATGATGGCCTAATTGTTTTGCGTGTATCGAGCGTGAAGAGTAATGAGATTCATACTTTAGTTGAGCTCGGTGGTCTGCTTTCGAATAACAAGGGAATTAATCGCGCTGGCGGAGGCCTAACTGCTCCCGCCCTAACTGAAAAAGATATTCAAGATTTAGACGCAGCGATTGCGATGGGCGTCGATTTCATCGCTATTAGCTTTCCAAAAGATGGTGCTGACATGGTAATTGCCCGTAAGTTGGCAGATGTAGCTAGCGTCAAGCATGGTGTTGGTAAAGTGAAGTTAATTGCTAAAGTTGAGCGGGCAGAGGCTATTGTGCCCGAGGCATTGGCAAGCATTATTCAAGAGAGCGATGGCATTATGGTGGCCCGCGGTGATTTAGCGATTGAAGTAGGTAACCCAGCTGTACCAGCGCTACAAAAACGGATGATTCGTTTAGCTCGCGAGGCCGATAAATTTACGATTACAGCAACCCAAATGATGGAGTCGATGATCAGTGCACCAGTTCCGACGCGTGCAGAGGTTAGCGATGTTGCAAATGCTGTTCTCGATGGAACTGATGCGGTCATGCTCTCGGCTGAGTCTGCAACGGGTCAATATCCTGTTAAAACCATTGAGCAAATGGCAGAAATTTGTATCGAAGCTGAAAAATCAGAATCGGTACGTTTAGATACTGATTTTTTGGATCAAACCTTTACTCGAATTGACCAATCTATTGCCCTGGGAGCTTTATTTACAGCCCATCATTTAAATGCAGCTGCAATCGCTGCGTTAACTGAGTCAGGATCAACCCCGATTTGGATGAGTCGCCATAATATTCACGTGCCCATCTTTGCCTTGACATCTAAAGTATCAACTCAAAGAGCTTTAAGCACCTACCGTAATGTGACTCCGATTAGTATTGAGGTCAGCAAAGACCGTGAAACTGCATTGCGCCAAGTTGAAGAACGTTTAAAAGAGAGCGGGGCAGTCAAGTCTGGCGATACTATCGTATTAACCATTGGTGAGCCGATGGGCGAACCTGGTGGTAGTAATACATTAAAAATTGTTAGAGTGAAATGAGTAAACTCCATTCACTGTTTTTATTTTTTCTTTAGAGGATTGCTATGCCCTTGGTATCAATGCGTCAATTATTAGATCATGCTGCTGAAAACAATTACGGCCTGCCCGCATTTAATGTCAATAATTTGGAGCAGGTACAAGCCATTATGAGCGCGGCTGACGAGGTTAACTCACCGGTCATCATGCAGGCCTCAGCAGGTGCTAGAAAATATGCGGGCGAAGCTTTTTTACGGCATTTAATCTCAGCAGCAGTTGAATCCTATCCGCATATTCCTATAGTGATGCATCAAGATCATGGCCAAAGTCCTGCAGTTTGTATTGCGGCGATTGAAAGCGGTTTTACAAGTGTGATGATGGATGGCTCACTAGAAGCTGACGGTAAGTCAGTTGCCAGTTATGAGTACAACATTGCTGTCTCGCAAGAAGTGGTTAAGCTATCACATGCGATTGGGGTTACGGTAGAGGCTGAATTGGGTGTATTAGGTTCTTTAGAGACTATGAAGGGTGATAAAGAAGATGGTCATGGTGCTGATGGCACTATGACTCGCGAACAGTTGCTTACCGATGTTGAGCAAGCTGCAGACTTTGTTAAAGCAACTCAATGTGATGCTTTAGCTATTGCGATTGGCACTAGTCATGGCGCTTATAAGTTCACCAAAAAACCCACTGGTGATATTTTGGCGATTGATCGTATCCGCGAAATTCATGCGCGAATTCCAAACACCCATTTAGTGATGCATGGCTCATCGAGTGTGCCGCAAGAATTATTAGCGATCATTCGTGAATTTGGCGGCGAGATGAAAGAAACTTATGGTGTGCCAGTTGAAGAAATTCAAATTGGTATTAAAAATGGCGTACGCAAAATCAATATTGATACCGATATTCGTTTGGCCATGACAGCTGCCATTCGGCGTTATTTATTTGAAAACCCTGGTAAGTTTGATCCACGGGATTATTTAAAGCCTGCCCGTGAAGCTGCCAAACTGATTTGTATTGCGCGCTATACCGAGTTTGGTTCCGCAGGGCAGGCCAGCAAAATTAAACCCATTTCCTTGGAAAAAATGGCCGCGCGGTATCGTGCCGGTGAGTTAGCGCAGATCGTTAAATAACATGTCTGCTCTCTATACTAGTTCGATTCAATCTTTACCTTTAGTGTCTAAAGGTAAAGTGCGTGATGTATATGCAATTAGCGACGATAAATTACTCATGATCACGACGGATCGCTTATCGGCTTTTGATGTCATCATGGGTAAACCGATTCCTGAAAAGGGCATTGTGCTGAATAAAATGGCCAATTTTTGGTTTCAAAAGCTTGCGCATCTTATTCCGAATCATTTAACGGGCATTAATCCTGAATCAGTTGTTAGTGCAAATGAGGTAGAGCAGGTCAAGGGTAGAGCAGTTGTTGCAAAGCGCCTGCAACCTATTTTGGTCGAAGCAGTAGTACGCGGCTATTTAGCTGGAAGTGGCTGGAAAGAATATCAGTTGAGTGGCAGTGTTTGCGGCATTGCTTTACCGGCAGGGTTGCAGAATGCCCAGAAATTACCGGCACCCATTTTTACTCCTGCTGCAAAAGCAGCCGCAGGGCACCATGATGAAAATATTACATTCGCTGAAATGGTCAAACGCATTGGAGCTCCGCTAGCAGAGCAAATTCGCGCGGTTAGTATTCAACTGTATCAAGAGGCTGCTGTTTTTGCTGCGGAACGGGGCATCATCATTGCTGACACGAAATTCGAATTTGGCCTGGATGCAAATAATCAACTCGTTTTAATGGATGAAATTTTAACTGCGGATTCATCACGGTTTTGGCCTGCGGAAACTTATCAGGTTGGTTTGAATCCACCCTCTTACGATAAACAATTTATTCGTGATTGGCTCGAGGCCATTTTAATTGATGGTAAGCCATGGACCAAGCAGGCTCCTGCTCCCGACTTACCGGATGAAGTCATTAATCGAACCGCAGAAAAATATCGAGAAGTATTAGCACGCTTAACCCAAACTAAATTAACGTAAGCTGAATGAATGAAAGCGCCAGCAAGGAAATTACATGAGCACTAAAAAACCACTGATTGGTATTGTGATGGGCTCGGATTCTGATTGGAGCACCATGGAAGCGGCTGCACAAATTTTGGAGCAATTTGCCGTGCCCTTTGAGTCGCAAGTGCTTTCTGCTCACCGTATGCCAGATGCACTATTTAGCTATGCGGACCAAGCACAAGCCCGTGGCTTGCGTGCCATCATTGCTGGAGCCGGAGGCGCAGCCCATTTACCGGGTATGTTGGCAGCCAAAACGCAGGTCCCTATTTGCGGTGTTCCAGTGCCGAGTAAATATTTACGTGGTGAAGATTCTTTATATTCCATTGTACAAATGCCCAAAGGCATCCCAGTAGCTACTTTTGCTATTGGCGAAGCAGGAGCAGCTAACGCAGCTTTATATGTGATTGCGACGCTGGCTTTGGATGATCCTGAATTGAGTAAAAAATTAGCTGTATTTCGTACCGAACAAACAGCCAAAGCAAGTGCAATGACATTACCGCGGAGCACTTAAGCATGGTGAGGCAAGATAGTGAGGCAAGATGCCAGAGCATTTAATGCCGATATTACCCGGCGCGTATTTGGGTATGTTAGGTGGCGGTCAACTAGGTCGCATGTTTACTCAGGCAGCGCAAGCAATGGGGTATAAAGTCTGTATTCTTGATCCAGATCCGCTCAGCCCTGCCGGCGCTATTGCCGAAAAACATTTGCAAGCGAACTTTACAGATAGTGCGGCCTTAAAAGAGATGGCAGATATCTGTAGGGCAGTCAGTACCGAATTTGAAAATGTTCCAGCCCTCACCTTAGATGAGTTAGAGGCACTGGGTGTATATGTGGCGCCTCGTAGTGATAGTGTCTCTATTGCACAAAACCGAATTGCTGAGAAAACTTTCTTAAGCACATGGAAATCTGCTGTCAATATTGGTCCTGTACCTTATTGCGTGATTGAAAATCAAGCTGCAATCGATGCGCTAGATGAAACTCTTTTACCAGGGATTTTAAAATTAGCACGATTAGGTTATGACGGCAAAGGTCAGATCACCGTACATTCGCCGGTCGAGCTCAAGCAAGCTTGGCATGATTTTGGTCGGGTTCCCTGCATACTTGAAAAGCGTATGGATTTAGCCTTTGAGGTATCTGCTTTGGTTGCTCGCGGCCACGATGATGCGGTAGTAGTCTACCCGATTGCCCAAAATATTCATCGTAATGGTATTTTGTATACCAGTACCGTACCAGCACCTTCACTTAATCCTGATCAAGAAAAACGCATACTTCAGGCAGCGAAGAACTTAATTCGCCATCTAAATTACGTGGGTATTTTATGTATTGAATTTTTTGTACTTAAGAGTGGAGAAATTTTTGCAAACGAAATTGCTCCCCGGCCACATAATTCTGGGCACTACACTATGGATGCAAGTGTCACCAGTCAATTTCAACAACAGGTGCGTGCGATGGCACGCTTGCCCTTAGGCGATACCCGCTTACTAACGCCAGTTTCGATGCTAAATTTATTGGGCGAATTATGGTTTACGATGGGCTCAGAAAACACCGTACCTCAAGAGCCTGACTGGGCTAGCGCTTTAAGTCACGATAGCGCAAAATTACACTTATATGGCAAGTCGGTTCCATTACCTGGACGAAAAATGGGTCATATTAACTGTCTTGGAACTAGTCCGGCAGAGGCACGTCAAATTGCTGCAGCTGTCGCCAGCGATTTAGGTATTGAGCCTTGATTACAGAAGCGGTAAGACGTTTAAAGAATGGCGATGTAGTAGCCTTTCCGACCGAAACTGTTTATGGTTTAGGTGCGGATGCAACAAATAATCTCGCCATTCAAAAAATTTACGCTGTCAAGGATCGCCCCAGTCATCACCCCTTAATTGTGCATCTTGCTGCGCCAATGATGTTGCTTGCCAATGCAAAAACGACGACAGATGTACTCGCCGACGCGTGGCTCCAAATAATTAGCCCTTGGGTACGCGATCTGCCGCCAGCAGCCATGCAACTGATTCTTGCTTTTTGGCCCGGACCACTAACTTTAGTCTTAAAAAAAGATAAGCATGTCTTAGATACTATTACCGGGGGACAATCTACCGTTGCTATTCGTTCGCCCAGTCACCCATTAGCACAGGAGTTATTAGCCGCCTTTGGTGAGGCGTTAGTGGCCCCCTCGGCCAATCGTTTTGGTAAAGTCTCGCCAACCCGAGCTGCCGATGTATACGCAGAATTTGGCAATGAAAGTGAAATCTTGGTTCTAGATGGCGGTGATTGTGAGTTTGGCATTGAATCTACCATTGTTGATTTGACCGCTAGTGAAGGAATACGTCTATTGAGGCCAGGCATGATTACGCCATCATCAATCTATGCCAAAACGGGTCTACATATAGATACCTTTAAGTCCTCAGAACAGGAAACTGTGAGTCCGCGTGTATCAGGTAGTTTTAAGGCGCATTACGCACCGAATACGCCTTTACAGCTTTATCAAACTGATAAATTGAATACTAGTCTCAATGAACTTGATGCTCAAATAGCGGTACAAAATCACCTTCGTAAATTACGAATAGGGCTAGGCGTTTGGGAATCGACTGCAAACTTACCAACTGTGCCATCTCATATCGCTCTAAGCAGTGTTCAACTAGAAATATTTACCTTGCCAAGCGATCATTTAAGTTTTGCGAATAGCCTATATCGAACCTTGCGTGATTTAGACCTGCAGAACTACGATATTATTTTATTGCCGGAACCACCAGCTGGTGAGGTTTGGGACGGCGCTCGTGATCGACTTCAGCGTGCTGCTTTTGGGTCTGGACCATCCTCGGCCAACCAAGCTAGCAATTGATCATGAGCTTCTTGACCGAGATAGGCATTGCGGTGATTAATAAAAGAACTGACGGCATACAGCTTCCCCGATTTACTCAACACATACCCTGCAATCGCTTTAACATCAACTAAGCTCCCTGTTTTAACACGAATTTCTGGTCGAATTTTTAAATGGAGCCAGCCCCGTATTTTATTTAAAAGGCGATTTCTCATCGTGCCATCATTGCCTGCCACTGGCAAACTTTTATAAAATAATTCACCGTTAGGCAAAGTTCGTGCGGCTATAAGTAAATCGTTCATATGCATTGCGGATATTGATTCGATGCGTGATAAGCCAGAGCCATTTTCTAATACAAGTTCAGAGAATTGCATTCCTTGGCGCTGAAGCCACCCTTGAATGACTTTTTCAGAGTTCATTACGGTGGCTGGTTTACCCACTTGATCTAATGCAAGAGTTAGGAAAACTTGCCGCGCCATGACATTGTTTGAGTATTTATTGATGTCAAACATCGCATCAACGAGGCTACTACCTTCATATTGCACAATGGGCTTAAATCCACTTGGTACTAGACCAGATTTTCCTTGCGGCAGTTTAAGCCATTCGCCACCAGCCAATTGCCAGCCCGCAGTAAAGCCGAGAGTAAGAAATGTATTGGGATCAAAAGCGACGACGTTATATAGCGCTCTCTGACAGTCTTTAGGAAATGAGCCTGAAAAAGTTGCTTGCCACTCCGTGGGGTTAGTCCCAGATTTTGCAGGCGGTGATTCGGGACTAATTTCAAAGTTCAGCTCTTTGCGCCAATCTTCGCAAGGCCCGGCCTGAAGATTTATCTGATTAACAATCTTGAGGCGCGCCAATTCAGGGGAATAGCTTATTTCCGGAGTTTGCTCTGACTTATTTGCGCTCAGTTGAAACGAGAGGGTGCGAAAGGCATAGAGCAATGGGTCGGGCTGAACGTTATAGGAACGCAGTGCTTCACCATCAATTAAATTACTAGCAAGTAAATCCTGATCATAGGCACTACGATCAAAAATTAAATTACCGTCTATTTTTTGGATTCCTAAAGCCCGTAAATTTTTAATTAACTTAGCCAAAGATTCGGGAGTGAGCTTAGGGTCACCCGTGCCCTGTAAATATAAATCCCCTTTCAAAATACCATTACGAATAAAGCCGTCGGTATAAACCAATGTTTGCCAGCGATAATTTGGTCCAAGCATATCAAGCGCAGTCAATGTCGTCAAAATTTTCATGGTTGAGGCAGGATTCATGCCGATATCACCACGCCAATTGACTAACGGATGTATCACCTGCGGTGATTTAGTGCCTTGTTTTAGGTTTGCAGGGATTTCGATGACTGCAATACTGATGGCGTTTGAAGGTAGCTGATTTTTTTCTAAAGCCAGTAATACCGCTTTAGGAATAAATTGAATAGACTCTTGTTTAAAATTTGAGGGAATGGGAGCCTTCTCGGTGGCCCAGGAATTGTTGCATAGCAAAATAATTACAGTAAGTAGAAACACTAGGAAAAATAGAGGTAAATTACCCCAGTGCCTTAACAGCTGTATTGGAGGGGGGTGGAGGGCGTCGTTTATTGGCACAAGCAGGGGAAAAATAAAAAAAATGAGCAAATTTACCGTATTCGGGCAAATTATTTGATAGCATAAACCTCAGCGGCACAGGCATAGAGAATTCTAGGCAAAAAGATCAGGCTGGTAGGCCTGCAAATAGTGATTTCGTTTTATATTCGAGGAGATAGCATGACTAAATCAGATTTAATTGATGCAATAGCAGAAGGTGCCGATCTTAGTAAAGCAAAAGCAGATGAGGCATTAAATATTGCCTTAGAAACTATTAAGAAGGCCATTATGAAAGGCGATGCTGTACAACTGGTAGGTTTTGGGGGGTTTTCAGCGGGTTCACGTGCTGCACGCATGGGCCGTAATCCAAAAACCGGCGAAGCTATAAAAATTGCCGCCTCTAAAACAATAAAATTTGCAGCAGGTAAGGCCTTTAAGGATGCAGTAAATAAACGCTAATTAGCCTAAGGCGCTATGTTAAGTAAAAGCGGCCTTTTTAAAGGCCGTTTTGCTTAACTACTCTCCGCTACGGTTATGCCAATAGATTCGATGAGCCTATTTTTCTGCTGGAGAAGTAGCTGAAGTTTATGGCTTATATCCGGCGCACCTAATTGCAGCTCATGCTCTAGCTGAGCGCAAGCCTCAACAAAAGTAGGCTCGTTTATTAATAAAGCCCCCCCTTTAATTTTATGCAAGTAATGGGCTAATTCTGTATGGGCTACCGTTTCTTTAGCAAGCCTACATAGACAATCTTGCTGTACTTTAAGCACTTCAGCCAAAATCAATAACTCAGTTGGCGAATGATGGCCATCTTTAACTCCAAGCAGAAAAAAAGGTTTTATTGGCCTTAACTGCTGCGAAACGATATTTTTTCCAGATTGGAAATAAGCAGCTAATTGATTTTCTAGGGTATGGATACTAATAGGTTTAATTAGAACAGCATTCATGCCCGCGGATAAAAAACGCTGGCGCGCTTCAAGGGCATAGATATCAGCAGTAACACCAATAATAATAAGATCTTGATATCCCTGTTGACGCAATAAGTATGCAAGTTCTTCGCCCTTAATTCCTGGCATAGAATGATCGGTAAAAACTAAATCAAAATGGGTTTTTTGAAAATGATCAAGCGCATTTTTACCATTGGCACAAACCGTAACTTGAATACCAAGGGCATGTAGTTGCAAAGAGAGAATTTCACGGCTAGCAGGATGATCTTCAACTAATAAGGCATGAATAGTTTGGCCCATTGAATTCGTAAAACATCGTGCATTAGGTAGCTCGACAGCGGAATAATTGTAATTATGGGCAGATTGAGTGGTGCGGGGAAAAACACTGGAAAAATAAATTGCACTACCCAATTTTGGCGCGCTATCAAAATGGAGATGACCCCCCATGGTGGCAATAAGTTTCTTCGAAATAGCCAAGCCCAAACCACTGCCGTAGTCGACGTCGTTATTAAGGACACCATTGGCTTTTAAAACTTGTTCAAATGGCTGTAGCGCACGGTTAATTTCTGCATCAGTCATACCAATGCCAGTATCAACTACCCTAAATTCAATTAATTGCCCAGCATGGTCATCGGCTAGGACATTAATTGAAAAATAAATCCTGCCTTCTTCGGTGAATTTAATTGCATTGCTTAGCAAATTATGGAGAATTTGCCTTAAGCGCATGGCGTCAACTAGCAAAACTTCAGCAATACTTGAGTCTAAGCAAGTGATTAATTGTAAGCCCCGTTTGCTAGCCAAGGTAGAAAAGGTAGCATCAATTTCGGTAATCATATTATTTAGGCAATGCGGCAGTGGGTTGAGAACGAGTTTGCCTGCCTCAATCTTTGATAAGTCAAGAACTTGATTTAACATCCCAAGTAAGCCTTCAGCTGAACGGTGCGCATTTTTTAATAATGACTTTTCGCTTGCAGGAAAACGTGCACTTTTCAAGAGTAATTCTTGTACCCCAAGTATGGCGTTCATCGGCGTTCTAATTTCATGGCTAAGGGTGGCGAGAAAAGCCGATTTAGCTGCGTTAGCATGCTCTGCCAATTTTTTTTGCTTAACTAAATTTTGCACTATACCTACCTGACCTCGATGCAGTTGTTTAAGGCTCCAAATCCAATACGCAAGTGCAAGACTAATTAAAACTAAGGTGAAGCTGAAGATAAACACAGTTTTATCGATCAATAATGGCGTGGCTGAAGGCAACGCTGAAGGACTATGAATAGTTTTTGCCAAGATGCTATCAAAAGAACTAGCAGAATGATGTAATAACCAAGCGTATGGTGGATCGATAATAAAATCGACCTTACCTTGGGAGATGTCTTTCAAACCATCATCATCGCCTTTGCGCCAAACAGCTAAATATTGCTGTTGAGTATGTTGCTGTAATTGGCTAAGGAGTTGATGATAAGTTCCTGCAGATTCTTTGCTGTCTCCTGGGTGTAAATGAATCGCATTTTTTTCATGAATACTAAAATGCACAATAGGTTTTAATTTAAGCCACCGCAATTCCTCAGCATTAAAGGGCTCATGGGCTAGAGCACTAGTGCAGGTACTGAGCACTAGAAAAAAGATAGATGCAGACCCAGCACAGTTACAGGTTAACTCGCCCAGCCATTGATGCGCTATAAATGCCTTAAATTTCATTAGCCTTCAATAATGTTGTTATTGCGGCAAAATAAAATAAGATCGGCAATATTATTAATACCTAGCTTGTCATATAAGCGCGCTTTATAAGTTGCAACGGTTTTGCTGCTGATATGCAATATTTCTGAAATATGTTGATTACTACTGCCCCGCCCTAAATACTTCATGATTTGTAATTCACGATCTGAAATTAGTTTGAGTTTTTCACTATCAGTAAGGGCACTATTACCATTTCTGCCGTGAGAAAAGAACGTATAGTTTTGTGATACTGCTATGCAGGCAGAAATAATAATATCGGCGTTCGCAGTTTTATTAACAAAACCATGTGCACCTAATGAGCGAACACGTCCACCGTAGACACTTTCATCGAGGCTTGATAAAACCAGAATACGAATTTCTGGATACATTAAGCCAATACGTCGAATAACATCAAAGCCATCGGTCTTTGGCATATCTAAATCTAAAATAATAATATTGGGATTGGTTTGCTTAATCAGTTGCATGCACTCTTCCCCATTTTGGGCTTGTGCAGCAACTTCAAACAGCAGTTTTTCATGCACAATACTTTTTAATGCCATCAACATTGCTGGATGGTCATCGACCAACATCACACTTTTTCTCATAGCTTGTCTCCGTTGCGGGTTTTATTGGGGCTTTACTGAAAAGATGGCTTTTGCCAGGCGACTATCGTTGATTTGTAATAATTGATGGCGGCTTACAGGCGGCATCATTAAGCCGCCATAGCAATAACTAGCTGAAAGGCTTTGGGCTGCAGTGAGATCGCTCACTAGAGAAATTCCCCCGATATAGATCGCCCCAAAGTGTTTTTTACAAACCTCAGCAAGATCAACGATAGATTGGTGCGCGAGCTGATTTGCGCGTAATTGCTGGGCCGATAGATGAACGCCGTTAAAGCGCATCTCATCGAGATGCGCTATTTCTTGTGGTGATCCTGAAAAATGAAGTAAATGCAGCATTAAGCCGATTCTGCGTAGGCGCGCTAAGCCAACCTGATAGTCATGCCAAAAAGGGGCGGAGGGCAGATTCATGATACCCAGCGCAACTAGACCGACCGGTAAACGGGAATTTAAAACTAGATCGCTAATTGCATCAACTTGAGTTGGCTGGCAGAGCGTTTTAGCTGCGATGGGCAGAATAGTCGGAATGGGTTTACTAAAGCTCTGCCAATATTGAATAGCGTCAAGACCATCCATAAACAGCCGCAGAACTTGAGAGTCATCAGCCTGGAGTAGGGGATTAAAAAGTACCCCACCAAGCCTACTGCCCGACAAGTTAAAAATTGGCTCATAGCTAATTGATTGTCTTTTTGACCAGAGCGCATCAGCTTCAAGATTAACTGGGCTGTTAAACCCATCCCTTAAGGTGGGGCCACTAGTATCGTGAACCTCTTGGAAGGGCTTATTCTTCCAGCCTTGAACTAGCGTATACAGCCGGGATTTTGGGATCATCAGCGTTCTCCAATCGGTAACTGTCCAGTCTATTTAGGTCAGCGGGGGTTGATAAGCAGGTAAGACGGATTTTTATGTAGGAATTGACCTACAAACAGTCTTTTTAGGCAGCACCCCTTGAAAAAACCAGAAAGGGAGCTATATAATCAGCACTCTCTACAAATGAGTGCTAAAGCAGTAATTTCACCACTAATCTGGTGGAATTCAGGTGTTGCTGCTTTTATTTAGTTGTAGAGAAATTATAACTCCATGATGTATATAGGGTTTTTATTTAGTTAACACTTACTAACTTAGGAGAAGGAATGAATCTGCGTCCTTTACATGATCGAGTGATCATCAAGCGTTTAGATCAAGAAACCAAAACTGCATCAGGAATTGTGATTCCA
>CANKKB010000025.1 GCA_947482555.1 Burkholderiaceae bacterium
TCCTGTAAACCATTCCTTTAAGCGCGTAACTACGCCATCAAAGGTTCCCGAGTCAGCAACCCGCCGACCTCGTAATAATTGGGCTTGTCCTTCAAGCAAAAGACCAATGCTGGTTGAAAAACGTGGACTACGTAAGACTTCATGTAAATGGCCGCGGTATTCCGGAACACCAATGCGAGCTGGGCGCAAAAAAACTTGCTCAGCTAACTCAACCATGCCGGGCATTAAGGCCGATCCACCTGTCAACACAATGCCTGACGCTACCAACTCTTCATAACCCGATTCGCGCATCACATCGCGCACTAAAATAAATAATTCTTCGACCCGCGGCTCGATCACCGCAGCCAAAGCTTGTTTTGACATGGGTCTTGGCTCACGGTCTCCAACACCTGCAACCTCAATCATGATGTTAGGATCTGCCATCTCTTGCCGCGCAATACCATGTTGAATTTTTAAATCTTCAGCCTCTAAAGTGGGTGTCCGCAAGGCCATCGCAATATCATTTGTAATTTGATCACCGGCAATTGGTATTACAGCGGTATGCCGAATCGATCCTTGGCAATAAATTGCAATATCAGTGGTACCTCCACCGATATCAATTAAGGCCACGCCCAGTTCTTTTTCATCTTCAGTCAGAACGGCCAAACTTGAAGCTAAAGGTTGCAAAATTAAATCGTTCACCTCAAGCCCGCAACGACGTACACATTTCACAATATTTTGTGCGGCACTAACTGCGCCAGTCACAATATGCACTTGAACTTCTAAGCGCAGGCCACTCATACCAATGGGCTCACGCACATCTTCTTGGCCATCAATGATGAACTCTTGTACCAAGATGTGTAAAATTTGTTGATCAGTCGGAATATTAATTGCTTTGGCCGTTTCTAATACTCGCTCTACATCGCTTGGTCCAACTTCCTTATCCCGAATAGCGACCATCCCACTAGAGTTAAAGCTAACAATATGATTGCCAGCGATCCCTGTAAAAACTTGGACAATGCGGCGATCGGCCATCACTTCCGCTTCTTCTAAGGCCTTTTGAATTGACAGTACGGTTGCCTCAATATTGACCACTACGCCTTTTTTTAATCCCTTTGAAGGAGTTTGCCCAACTCCAACGACATTAAAATTTCCGTCTGGCGTTAGTTCTGCTACTAAAGCCACCACTTTCGAGGTTCCAATATCTAGGCCGACCAACAGATCGCGATTGTCCTTACTCATTTAGTGCTTATCCTTTTTGAATTATTTGCCGCCATATGCACTGCGAAACCGTTGCCATAACGCAAGTCAACAGCATCAATTTGAGTTGGCCACTTCGCTTGAACCTGAGGCCAATATTTTATTAACCGCTCAACGCGTTCAGTAGTTAATTGTTGGCTCACATTTTCTTCGTCACGGCCAAACTCAACTCGTAGGCCATTCGTTAACTTCACACTCCAGGCATATCGCTCGGTCAGATTAAGCGTGCTTACCTTGACATCCCATGGCTTAAACCAGTCATTGGCTTTTTGATAAAGACGTAATACTTCTTTCCCGCTTCCTTCTGGACCGCTAAAGCTAATTAAAACCACACCTTCATCGACTTGGGCCACGCTACCATTAAAGACTTCACCCACATCATTGATTAATTTTTGGCCTTCTGCAGTATTCCAAGTGCCAATGGGCGTTTGTTCTTCGATTCCAATCACTAAACCATTTGGCCAAGAACGTCTCACGGTAGCCCGGCGTACCCAAGGCATTTCCTCAAAGGAACGTTTCACATCCTCTAGCCGCACACTAAAAAAATTACCTTGCACTTTTTCTAATATTTGATTTTTGATAATCGGTAAATTAATATGCTTTAAGGCTTGACTACCGACGGGCTCAATTTGAATTTGTCGCAAGATAAATATCGGGCGTTGACTTAACCACACCAATAAACCTATCGCCATCAGTACTACAAAGCTGCGGATGAGCCATTTAGTTAGGTACTGCATGCGCTGGGCATTATTCCATAAGGGTGCCATCACAAAGCTAGTGATATTGGATAAGCGCGATAATAATTGGCTCATGATTGACTTAAGATCCAGAGCACTAAGTCGCTATAAGAAACACCTGCTGCTTTTGCTGCCATTGGTACAAGTGAATGCGAGGTCATGCCGGGCGAAGTATTCATCTCGAGTAAATACGGCTGTCTAGTTCGCTCATCAATCATGATGTCAGCCCGCCCCCAAGTTTTGCATCCTAGTACACGGTAAGCATCGAGGGCCAATCTTTGTACGGCTTGATTTAGTTTTTCATCGAGCTCCGTAGGACATAAATATTGGGTTTCATTAGAGAAATATTTATTATGGAAATCATAATTTGCATTGGGTGAAATAATCTGAATAACTGGCAAGGCTTCTGCAGCAGCACCTTCGCCTACAAGTGGGCAAGTAAGCTCAGGGCCAATAATGCAAGATTCAGCCATGACTTTTTTATCTAAGCTAAGCGCTAGATCATAAGCATCTGGTAATTGCTCGAGCGCTTGCACTTTGGTCAAACCTAAAGATGATCCTTCATGCGCCGGTTTAACAATGAGCGGGAGTCCCAGGTTTTGTACTACTGCAGACCAATCACTAGTTGCGCTAAGTAGTTCAAATTGTGGTGTTGCTAAACCACTGCTCATCCAAATGCGCTTTGTAGCAATCTTATCGATCGCCAATGCAGACGCTAGCACTCCGCTACCTGTATAAGGAATATTGAGTAGTTCAAGCAAGCCTTGAATAGTGCCATCTTCCCCAAAGCGGCCATGCAATGCAATAAAGACACGATCAAAATGTGCCGTGGCTATTTCAGTAGGGTTACGTAGCCCGGTGTCAAATGCATGTGCATCGACCCCTTTTTCTCGTAAGGCCTCTAAAACTCCATTGCCAGATAGTAGGGAAATTTCTCGCTCGCCTGAACGACCGCCTAATAAAACACCTACCTTACCAAGTGACTGGGGATTCAAACTACTGAGATCGCATGCTACCCGCTCGCCCCATGCGCTCTTGGCTAAGATTGAATTAACCATGCTGCGCCTCACTCAACAAAAGCGGTAAGCTGGCAATGGATCCGGCTCCCATCGTGATCAAGACATCATTTGCGCGTAGGACTTTTTTTAAAACTGTAGGTATTTCAGCGATCTGGGAAACAAATACTGCAGCGTTTTGACTTAAGCCATTTTTATTATCTGGGCTCTCTTTAGCAGTCGTTGCCTGCAGCAAGCTTTTACCATCAGCACCAGCTATTCGTGCTTCGCCCGCGGGATAAATTTCCGTTAGCACCAGCGCATCAAAACTACGCAAAACTGCCACAAAATCGCCAAAGCAATCGCGAGTACGAGTATATCGATGAGGCTGAAATGCTAGTACCAAACGGCGGCCTGGAAAAGCCCCACGCGCAGCTTCCAAAGTAGCTGCCATTTCTACTGGGTGATGACCATAGTCATCAATTAAGGTGTAACTACCTCCGGCGTCCAAAGGAATTTCACCGTAATGCTGAAACCGCCGACCAACGCCACTAAATTGCGCTAACGCAACTTGTATTGCCTGATCGCTGACGCCTAATTCTGTTGCAATAGCAATCGCAGCCAAAGCATTGCGAACATTATGCAAGCCGGGTAAATTCAGCGTGATCTTTAAAGGTCCTGGTTTTACGCCATGACGCCTCACCGTGCGTCGCTCAACCATAAAATGCATTACCGTGCCATCGGCTTTAATTTCACTCGCGCGAATATCGGCATCGGCCGCAATGCCGTACCGTAAGACTGGCTGCGACACAAAAGGAATAATGTCGCGTACATTAAGATCATCGATGCATAAAACGGCAACCCCATAAAACGGCATTCGCTGCGTAAATTGCACGAAGGCCTGTTTTAACCGCGCCATATCATGCTTATACGTATCCATATGATCAGCATCGATATTCGTGATCACTTCCATAGCTGGAAATAATTGCAAGAATGAAGCATCTGATTCATCTGCCTCAACCACAATAAAGTCACCTTGCCCTAAACGGGCATTAGCGCCGGCTGAGTTCAGCTTGCCCCCAATCACAAAAGTCGGATCAAGCCCGCCCTCTGCTAGTACACAGGCTACTAAACTAGTAGTGGTAGTTTTGCCATGCGTGCCCGCAATCGCAATGCCTTGTTTTAAGCGCATTAACTCGCCCAACATGACCGCTCGTTGAATCACTGGAATTTTTGCAGCACGCGCTGCCAACACTTCAGGGTTATTGCCAGCTACTGCAGTTGAAATCACAACAGCTTCTGCAGTGCCGATATTTTCTGGCGCATGACCTAGATGAATTTCTGCACCCAATTCTGCGAGACGCTTAGTTACTGCTCCTGCAGCTAAATCTGAGCCCGAAACTTGATAACCTAAGTTCAACAGTACCTCAGCAATGCCGCTCATTCCGGCACCACCAATTCCCACAAAATGAATTTTTTTCACAATGTGTTTCATGCAGTCACCCCCGCTACTACTGCGCAGATATTGGCCAGTTGTTCAGTTGCCTGCGGTTTCGCAAGTGCAAAAGCGCGCTCAGCCATCGCTTGTAATTCAGGACGTGTCCAAGATTGAATTTGGTGCGCAAGTTGAGGCGCATTAAACTGGACTTGGGGGCATAAAATTGCTGCATCTGCAGATGATAAAAATTGTGCGTTTGCAGTTTGATGATCATCTATTGCATAGGGAAAAGGCACTAAGCAAGCTGCAACGCCAACCGCGGCTAACTCTGAAACCGTCATTGCTCCTGCCCGACAAATCACTACATCAGCTTGCGCGTAAGCGTTTGCCATATCGTTAATAAAAGGTAAAACTTCGGCCTTTATGCCATGATGTGCGTAGCGTTCTCTAAGTTCACTGTAATGTTTTTCACCAGACTGATGAATAATATTTGGGCGCTGCGCGAAAGGTATTAAAGCCAAGGCAGCAGGTAATACTTCATTTAGTGCTTGAGCGCCTAAACTACCGCCCACTACCAATATAGTGAGTGAGCCTTGGCGCTGGCCATAACGTAGCTTAGGTTCAGCGATTTGATTAAACTCTGCGCGTATTGGATTACCTACCCATTCTCCTTTTATGAGGGTGTGAGGAAAGCCAGTTGCTGCTTTATTGGCAAAATAGCATAAGAGACGATTGGCGCTACCGGCTTTGGCATTCGATTCATGGATAACTAACGGTCTTTGCAATAAGAAACTCATTAAACCACCAGGAAAACTGATGTAACCACCCATGCCCAAGACTACGCTTGGCTTTAGACGCATAATAATTTGCCAGCTTTGTGCGCACGCTCGCAATAAATTAAAAGGCAACAGCAATTTTGTTAGCCAACTCTTGCCACGTAAACCACCAAATTGAACTGACTCAAAACTAAATCCACGCGCTGGCACAAGAGCTTGTTCCATGCCCTTAGCATTGCCTAACCATGCAACTTGCCACCCGCGACTGCGCAATAGCTCGGCAACTGCTAGGCCTGGGAAAATATGGCCACCAGTACCGCCTGCCATGACCAAGATGGAAGGTTTTGTCACAACTTTCCTCCGCGCATTAAGACCCGGTTTTCATAATCAATTTTTAGTAATAATGCAAAGGCCACTATATTCATCAAAATGCCCGAGCCGCCATAACTAATTAAAGGCAAAGTAAGTCCCTTGGTCGGCAATAGACCTAAATTCACACCCATATTGATGAAGGCCTGCCAGCCAATCCAAATACCAACCCCTTTTGCGGCTAAGCCGGCAAAACTCCGATCCAGTTGTAAGGCAGTGCGGCCAATTAAAAATGCGCGACGTACGATCCAGTAGAACAAGAAAATGATGACCATCACGCCAACAAAACCCAATTCTTCACCGATGACTGCCAAAATAAAATCTGTGTGTGCTTCTGGTAAGTAATTTAATTTTTCAACACTACCACCCAAGCCAATCCCAAACCATTCGCCGCGCCCGAATGCCATCAATGAATGGGTTAATTGATATCCCTTATTTGCGGCATTATCTACTTGCCAGGGATCTAAAAATGCCATGATGCGGCCGCGCCGAAATGGTGATAACGCAATAATTACAGCAGCACTCAAAATACCAATTATCACAAGACCGCCAAATAATTTAGCGTTGATGCCACCTAAAAATAGAATCCCAAACGCAATAAGCGCAACGACGACGAATGCGCCCATATCTGGTTCCCACATTAAAAGGGCACCAACCATCGCTACCGCTAACCCCATCGGCACCAACCCCTTAACAAATGAATGTAAATATTCTTGGCGACGTACGGTGTAACTGGCGGCAAAAATGAGTACGGCAAATTTCATTAACTCAGAAGGCTGAAAATTCATCAGGCCCAGGGGGATCCAGCGCCTGGCGCCATTGACGCCTTTACCAACGCCGGGAATTAATACCGCAATTAAGAGCACTACAGTAAAAATAAAAATACTTGGGGCTAATCGATCCCAAGTCTTCACGGGGACCCTAAATACCCAAGCACCCACTGCGAAAGCGATTGATAAAGAAATTATGTGTCTAAATAAGAAAAAATTACTACTGTAGTTGGCATACTTAGGGCTATCAGCCAATGTAATTGATGCTGAGTACACCATGACTAAGCCAATTAATGTTAATGACAACACCGCCCAAACTAATAATTGGTCATACTCCATCATGCGCGAGCGAGTTTGCTCGACTCCTGAGACGGCATCTTTGAGCCCACTATGAAATTGATTAATACCGCCGCGCGAAAAATTCCAAAACCGATTGAGAGTGAAGCGCTGAGCTAAGGATAATTTTTCTTTGACGTTCATATCGCAGCCCCAACAGGTTGATTGGTCGAGCTAAATTCCATTTCTAGCTCTGCAACTGCAGACGCAAAAACTTCCGCCCGATGCTTGTAGTCACGAAATTGGTCGAAGCTTGCGCACGCTGGCGATAATAAGACAATATCGCCTAGTTGCGCATGCTGGGAGGCAAATTGAGTCGCTGCACTCAGTGACTCTGACTGCACACAGTCGATGTTGTTGCCCACAAAACAATCGGCTAGCGCGGCGCGGATCACGGCTGCATCTTTACCGATCAGAATTAAACCCTTTACAAATCGTAAAACTGGTTCACGCAATGGGCTAAAGTCTTGTCCTTTGCCGTCACCACCGGCAATAAGCCAAATGTGTTTACCCTCTGTCATTGCGCCAAGACCATTGAGCGCTGCTACCGATGCCCCAACATTGGTGCCCTTACTATCATCAACG
The DNA here is from genome assembly GCA_947482555.1 of Burkholderiaceae bacterium. Classification (GTDB taxonomy): domain Bacteria; phylum Pseudomonadota; class Gammaproteobacteria; order Burkholderiales; family Burkholderiaceae; genus Polynucleobacter. The sequence goes on from CANKKB010000025.1 coordinate 7,246, forward strand.
TACTCAACTCCATCAATAACAGCAAGACTTTGAACGCGATGGGGTTCACCCTGATACTCGCGTAAACCATGCAACAACATATTCATCGGCAAGTCAGCACAGCGTGCTAGGGCTAGAGCAGCCAAGGCATTGAGCGCATTATGGCGTCCACGAATCCGTAACGCATCAGCCGGAATTAAGCGCTTCAAACGCAATTCTGTCAGCTCATTACCGCCAGCTTTACGACGCCGTTTCGGTATAGCCTCTAAGTCTTCATCGATTTCAGCCCAAACTAACCAATCGATCCCGCCAGCACGTAAATCATGTTCAATGCCAAACGAGCCCGGCTCAGTTGGACTTCCTGCCCCAAATGTAATGACGCCCTGCTGAGCTTGTTGTGCTGGAGATCGAATGTTGGTTACTAAAGGATCGTCGCGATTTAAAATACAAATACTATTAGTGCCAATGATTTTTGCTTTAGCCTGGATATAGGCCTGCATATCACCATGCCAATCCAAATGGTCTTGCGTAATATTAAGAATTGCTACTGCAGTGGCATTCAAACTCTCGGTATATTGCAGCTGAAAGCTGGATAACTCGAGAACCCAGATTTCTGGCAAATCTAATATGGTATTGGCTCCATCAAGACAGGCGCTTAACTTGCTCAAGGCTGCTGGACTAATGTTGCCAGCCAGCGCTACATTTTTACCTGCGCGCTCACAAATTTGCTGGGTTAAAGCGGTCGTAGTTGTTTTACCATTGGTCCCCGTAATCGCTAGTACAGTAGGTTGATATTCAAACTCCAATTGAAGTGCAGTTAAGGCGCGCGCAAAAAATTCAATCTCACTCCAAACTGCAATTCCATGGCTCTGTGCGTAAGTCAAAATTGTTTTTAATGGCTCTTGAATAGGCGATAAGCCCGGGCTAATACCAATCACAGAAACGCCAGCGCAGATTACTTCTAATTGCCGCTCCAGATCACCTTCGGTCCAATCACCTAAATGCAGTTGACTTAAGCCAGATTCTTTTAATGTATCTAAGGTCTTTTTTTGTTGATTTGATAAGACCGCATGCGATCGCGTATCGGCCAAATCAACAGTGGCGCCATGCTGCAAACACCAATTGGCCATAGCTAAACCAGACTCGCCTAGGCCAAGCACTAAAAAGTGCTTTGGTATCACTGATACTTGCTCAGTAATAATACTTAAAAAAGCTTGTTTTAAAACTGGCATCATTTTCTTTGTTTCACCTTAACTTCAAACTAGATAAACCGACTAAGACCAATAGAATCGTAATAATCCAAAAGCGCACTACTACCTGGGTTTCTCGCCAACCACTTAATTCAAAATGGTGATGTAAGGGGGCCATTTTAAAAATGCGTCGACCTTGGCCATATTTTTTCTTAGTGTATTTAAACCATGCAACTTGCAACATGACTGAACAAGTTTCCGCAACAAAAATTCCGCCCATGACAAATAAAACAATCTCTTGTCGCACAATGACTGCGATCGTACCAAGCGCACCACCCAGAGCTAAAGCACCAACATCACCCATAAATACTTGGGCAGGGTGAGTGTTGTACCAAAGAAAAGCTAAGCCTGCGCCCCCCATAGCGCCACAAAAAATCAGCAATTCGCCAGCGCCAGGGATATACGGAAAGAGTAAATATTTTGCGTAAATAGCATTACCCATGACATAAGCAAAAGCACCTAAAGCTGCCCCCACCAAAATGACCGGCATTATCACGAGGCCGTCTAAGCCATCCGTTAAGTTCACTGCGTTACTACTTCCCACAATGACGAGAAAACTTAAAATTATGAATCCGAAGACGCCAAGTGGATAACTCACCTCTTTCATGAACGGTAAATATAAATTTGACTTAGCTGGCAGGTCTAAAGTAAAGCCACTTTTAATCCAATCTAAAAATAGCTGTAGTACCTTTAGGTTATTCACTTCGGATACTGAAAAAGCTAAATAAAGAGCCGCAAATAGGCCGATGCAAGTTTGCCAAAAAAATTTCTCGCGCGATGACATGCCTTTAGGGTCTTGTCTGGTTACCTTACGATAATCATCGATCCAGCCAATCAGACCAAATCCAAAAGTGACTAATAGCACAATCCAAATAAAGCGATTACTTAAATCGGCCCACAACATACAGGAGATAAAAATACCAAGCAAAATCAGTACTCCACCCATCGTTGGCGTACCTGATTTTGCTAAATGCGATTGCGGTCCATCATTTCGAACTGCTTGACCCATTTTTAAGGCGCTTAGTTTACGAATCACCCAAGGACCGCACACTAGGCCAATTAATAAAGCGGTTAAGGTGGCTAGTACCGCCCTAAAAGTAATGTAATTAAAAACGCGCAAAGAGCCAAAATCTTCTTGCAACCATTGGGCCAACATTAGGAGCATGCTTTACTCTCCTGTAATAACCCTTGTACGACGCGTTCCATTTGCATAAATCGAGAACCCTTAACCAATATTTGTAAGGTATCTGCTTCAGGACGCAATACCAGATGTTGATTTAAGGTATTGCAAAGATCTTCCATGCTCAAAAAATGTTGGGCATTAGCTCGCTGCGCATTAAAACTGTTCACGGCAAACTTACTTTGTTCGCCAAGTGCAAATAAACGACTTACCCCGCAGGCAGCCGCATAAGCACCCACTTCTCGATGAAAGTCAGGGCCTTGTGTGCCCACTTCACCCATATCGCCTAATACTAGCCAGGAATCTTTTCCGCTCTGCTGCAGCATATCGATTGCTGCCCGCACTGAATCGGGATTCGCATTATATGTATCATCAATTAACAAGCGTGCAGGGCTTAACCATTTAGCCTCCATACGACCGGCCACTGGAGTGAAGCGCTCTAGGCCTCGCTGAATCTGCTCTAGCTCAAGCCCTGCAGCTAAACCAACTGCGGTTGCAGCAAGCGCATTACAGAGGTGATGTTGGCCAAGGGTAGCTAAGCGCACCTCAATTTCCCCTTGAGCAGTTTTTATTGCTAATGTGCCATTCTCTAAAAGCTGTCCCATTACTGCGGCAGTAACTGGCTTATCACCCTGCAATGCAAAATCAATGATTTTGCAGGCATGTGCAGCTCGACGCCACTGGCGGGTAAATTCGGAGTCAGCAGGAAAAACTGCAGTCCCACTTGCCGGTAAAGCTGCCAGCACCGCTGCGTGCTCTTCAGCCACAGCGGCCACGCTACTCATAAACTCTTGGTGTTCTCGCTGCGCATTATTAATGATGGCAATTGTGGCTTGCGCAAGCGCTGCTAATTGTGCCGTTTCTCCCGGATGACTCATACCCAACTCAATAACGGCTAAAACATGCTCAGGACGTAAGCGTAAAAGGGTTAACGGCAAACCAATGTCATTATTCAAATTACCATGGGTTACTAACACTTTGGCATCACCGGCTGCTGCTTTAAAAATGGCTGCAATCATTTCTTTAACAGTCGTTTTGCCATTACTTCCAGTCACTATGGCTAACGGTAAATCATATTGGCCGCGCCATGCTTGCGCTAGCTCACCTAAACTAGAACGGGTATTACTAACGCACACAGCAGGAAAATCATCAGGGCATTTTTCGCTCTCACTAATTAATGCTGCGCTTGCACCAGCTTGATGTACTTCGCTTAGAAATTGATGCGCATTAAATCGCTCGCCACTCAATGCTACAAATAATTCACCACGCGTAATGTGACGACTATCGCTGCCAATGGACTGAATTGCGAGCTGCTTAGCAGCCGCTGGCGAAATATTTAACAAGCGACTACTTGGTAGCATGGCATGAATTGCTGCTAAATTCGTCATTACCGCGCTCAAGCTCGATCTCCTAAAGCCAATTGAATATGAGCTTGATCGGAAAACTCTACTCGCTTGCCACGAATTTCTTGGCTTGATTCGTGACCTTTGCCAGCCACTAGAATGACATCATTCATTTGCGCATTACGCACAGTAGCCAAAATTGCTGCTGCACGATCAGCAATACTAAGTATGTTTGATCCCGACTTACTGGTGGTCGAGGGCATCCCGGCCAAAATCATGGCAATAATTTTTTCTGGATCTTCTGAGCGCGGATTATCGCTCGTTATAACAATATGATCAGCAGCTGCAAATGCCGCGTGTCCCATTTTTGCCCGCTTTCCCTGATCTCGGTCTCCGCCACAGCCAAATACACACCACAATTGACCGCCTCGCTTTGCCGCTAGGGGTTGTAAGGCTTGCAATGCTTTGCTAAGTGCATCGGGTGTATGGGCATAGTCCACAATGACTAAAGGCCCCTTTGCTTGACGCGATTTGGATAAGGACATTAACTCCATGCGGCCCAGTACTGGCTGCACTCGACTTAAACGCAAGCTGGCTTCAGCCGCAGGAAAACCCAAAGCCCGTAGGGTGGTCCAAACTGCTAAATAGTTACTGAGATTAAATTCTCCTATGACGGCCGCTGAAATTGTTTCTGGCGGGTCAACTTCGCTGACAAACTCAGTGCTGTAGGCTGCTTGCTGTAGTTGAGTATTTTGCGCATACACCCGTTTTAAGCGACTAGCCCATTTTTCAAAGCCGGTAAAAGCCTGGGCACTTAATCCATATCCCCATACTTCAAGATTTTCTTTGCTGGGATCTTTAGCTAAAAGTTGCATAGCTAGCTCACGACCAAATGTATCGTCTAAATTAATGATTGCGTACTGCAAGCCTGCCTGTTGAAATAAAGTGGCTTTTGCTGCACCATATTCAGCCATGCTGCCGTGATAGTCCAAATGATCTTGACTTAAATTAGTAAAAATGGCGGCTGTCAATTCCACACCAGCAATTCGCTGCTGCTCAAGGGCATGCGATGAAACCTCTATTGCGACAAACTGCGCACCCCGTTCACGTAAACCCGCTAATTCGGTTTGCAAACGCGGTGCATCTGGGGTCGTGTAACCTGTTTGATCTAACGCCCCAGGAAAGCCAACACCCAAGGTGCCGATTAGTGCCGCACGTTCACCGGCAAGATTTTTTGGTGAATCGAGGGCCTGAGCCAACCATTGCGTAACTGTTGTTTTGCCATTGGTACCGGTTACTCCAATTACATTCATATGGCGGCTTGGAAATCCATACCATTCAGAACAGAGGGGGCCAGCACGACTACTTAGCTGCGGAACCTCAATACAGTCTAAGCGTTCGCGAAAAGCAAATGGTTTAAGACCTTTGTTTTGCGCGCTTACTTGCTGATCAAAAAGAACTGCACCAGCGCCTAGGCCAATGGCTTGATCAATATATTGACGGTTATCGTTTAAGTCTTTCCCATGACCAACGGCATAAGCCAAAAAAATATCGCCTTGTCGCAATTGACGCGTATCTAAGGTAATTTTTGCATCGGCATTCACTAAACTGTGCAAAGTTTGGATGAGGTCTTTTGGCTTAATCAATTCAGTCACCCTCATCGCTTCATCACCACTTTTTGTGCAGTGATGTTTGGGGTTACTTGATCAACAGAATCAAATTCTTTCAAAGCCATTTGTTTAACGGTGGTATCGGGGACAACGTGTAACGTTCTTAGTGTTTCCCCTACGATCGCCGAAAATACGGGTGCAGCAACATCGCCACCATAATGACTGCCTCTCGTAGGCTCATCAATCATGACCGCCACGACAATGCGGGGCGCGCTTAAAGGGGCAATTCCAGCAAAATATGCTCGATATTGGTTAGCCAAATAGCCCTTACCAGAAAACTTATGTGATGTGCCTGTCTTACCTCCGACCCGATAACCTTCAGCGCGTGCTTTAGTTGCAGTGCCTCCGGGCTCTGTAACCAATTCCAACATATCGCGCATTTCAATTGCGGTCTTAGCAGACATAACCCGTGGACCAGATTTCATTCCAGGGCTACGTTCAATTGTTAATGGAATGAGTTCGCCGTCACGGGCAAACACAGAATACGCGCGCGCAATTTGAAATAATGAGGTAGAAATACCATAACCAAAAGCAATCCGCGCTTGATCGGTTGGCACCCATTTTTGATAAGGATGTACAGTGCCACTAACTGCACCCGGAAAACCAATTTTCGGAGCCTGTCCAAACCCTACCGCTGTAAATAAATCCCACATATCTTTGGGCGGCATTTGTAACGCAATTTTTGCCGTGCCTATATTGCTCGATTTTTGGATAATTTGTGAAACCGTTAAAACACCATAAGGGTGGGTATCAGTAATAGGTTTGGGTCCAACTAAAAACTTCGCACCAATAGCCATTGACGTACTTGGTTGCACGATACCCTTTTCTAGAGCTGCCGAAACAGTGAATGGTTTCATAGTTGAGCCAGGCTCAAACGTATCGGTAAGAACACGATTTCTTAACTGCTCACCACTTAAATGGCTGCGATCATTTGGGTTATAACTTGGCCAATTAGCTAAAGCTAAAATTTCACCAGTTTGAACATCAATTACAACTGCTCCTCCGGCTTTAGCATGGTGTTGTTCGACCGCATTTTTCACTGCGTTATAGGCTAAGTATTGAATCTTGCTATCAATCGACAACTGCAAATCTTTCCCATTTTGGGGTAATTGCAAAATTGCCATTTCCTCAACCACTCGGCCCAATCGATCGACTACTACTTTACGTTTGCCCGAGTGACCAGCTAATTCATTCTGATGCGATAACTCCATCCCTTCTTGTCCACGATCTTCAACATTCGTAAACCCAACGACATGAGCCATTGCCTCACCTTCGGGATAATATCGGCGATAAACATTATTGATAGCAATCCCCGGTATTTCTAATTGCTTAATAGCTTGGGCAACTTGTGGCTCAACTTGACGCTTTAAAAATAGTTGGGTGCGCTCATCACGTAATTTTTTCCGTAACTCAGGTTCGCTAATTTGTAATAGCTGGGCTAATTGGCGAATTTTTTCGGGCGCAAGATCATCTGGTACTACATCGTTATAAGCAATAATTGCTTTTGCTTCTAAGCTCGTTGCAATCACTTGCCCATTTCGGTCTAATATTTTTCCACGACTAGCTGATAGCTCAAGTTCACGTTGTGTGCCTTTAATTGCTTTCGCTTCGTAAAAGGCATTGCCTGGGCCCTGAATCCATAGTGCCCGCAGCAGCAACATCATGAAAGCAAAAAATAATAAAAACAACATGAGACGTGAGCGCCACATAGGTAGACGAAGTACCAAATTCGGCGAAGTAGAAAAACCGAGTGGCTTCACTGCGCATCCTTCAAATACAAAGTTCGATCTGGTGTAATCGGCAACATACGTAATTGATTACGAGCGCTATCTTGAATGCGCGCTGATTTTGATAAGGTACGCTGATCGTATTCCAAACGAAGGGCTTCTTGATTTAAACGGCGCTCTTCCATTTGGGCTCGTTCTATAGCGATAAACAACTTACGTGCTTTCTGCTGCGCCGCCACCAATGACAAAGCACAGATTAAAAGTAAGGCCAACAAGGTAAACGTTGCACGATTCATCCGTCAATGCCCTGCTTTTCCGCAACGCGCATCACTGCTGAACGTGCGCGAGGATTTTCAGTGACTTCGTGAGCACTAGGACGCACACGGGCAATAACTTTGAGCTCTGCCTGCGGTAGATCTTTCGCACGCACGGGTAACTTTCGCGGCATTTCAACCGTGGCATGCGCCCGCATAAATTGCTTAACGATGCGATCCTCTAAAGAATGAAAGCTGATCACGACTAAGCGGCCTCCAGGCTTTAAGACTGTTAGTGCCGCCTGTAGTCCTAACTGCAAATCGTCTAACTCACGATTTATAAAAATGCGTAGAGCCTGAAAGGTACGGGTGGCAGGATCTTGTCCTGGCTCGCGTGAACGGACTACCTTTGCAATTAATTGCGCTAAGCCTAAAGTTGTTTTAGGTAAATTTTCGGCGGTGCGCTCGGCAACAATTGCGCGGGCAATTGCTGGAGCATATCGTTCTTCACCATAAATCTTTATCACTTCTGTTATTTCCTCGCTACTAGCTTGTTCCAACCATTGCAGTACGGTGATGCCCTGCGAAGTATCCATACGCATATCGAGCGGGCCGTCCCGACGAAATGAAAATCCCCTGGCTGCCTCTTCGACTTGTGGCGAGCTGATCCCTAAGTCGAGTAGTACGCCATCGACCGATGCCGCTTTTGCAAACTGCGCCATCGCTGCAAAGCTGCTGTGGACGATAGTGAAACGACTGTCGGTTATGTGTTGTGCTGTGGCTAGTGCACTTAAATCTTTGTCGAAGGCCAGTAGTTGTGCTTGCGGACTGAGCATGTTGAGTAAGGCCTGAGAATGGCCACCGCGCCCAAATGTTCCGTCGATTAACACTGCATTGCTGCTCAACTTGCCACTGGTCAATGCTGTCACCGCCTCGGCCAGCAAAACTGGGCGATGTGAATAGTTCATGGCGCCCGATCATTAAAAAGTAAATTGCTTGAGGGCCTCAGGCATGCCTTGGGCAATTGCTGCCTGCTCTTTACTGGAGTAAATCTGGGCATCCCATAACTCCAAATGACTACCCATCCCCAGCAAAATGACTTCGCGTTCAATGTTCGCTGCAACACGCAATTCAGGGCTGATCAAAATTCTCCCTGAGCCATCAAGCTCTATTTCAGCCGCATTACCTAAAAAAATCCGTCGCCACCAGTGGGCATCCATTGGTAATTGTGCGACCCGCGAACGAAAAGCTTCCCATTCGGGACGTGGGAAAACTAATAAGCAACCATCAGGGTGTTTTGTTAAGGTGACGCGACCATTGCCCTGCAATAAAAGCGCGTCACGATGCTTGGCCGGCACAGACATGCGACCTTTTGCGTCTAAATTAAGAGCTGAAGCACCTTGAAACACAAATTTCCCCACTTTTTCACACTTCCTCCCACTTTAGAGGATAGGAAACTTAGGGTCAAGTCTTTTAAGGGGTTTTTTTAGTAAATTCTCTAGTAATTACAAACACTTAGCGAATTCTTTTAAGAA
>CANKKB010000026.1 GCA_947482555.1 Burkholderiaceae bacterium
AGGTCGCGCGATAACTTTCTAGACCATAAATTTTCCATCTGACTCATGACTGACGCCCTTTTTGACCTGCTAAACCTTGTGGCCGCAGAATTAAAACGGCTACCAATACAAATAAGCCAAAAGCATCTCGATAGTCATAAGAAACATAAACTGCAAAAAACGATTCTGAAACACCGAGCAATAAGGCGGCTATCATGCTGCCCCAAATTGATCCCATTCCACCTAACACGACAATAATGAATGATTTGATGGCAGGGAAAGAACCAATGTCTGGGGCTGGATTCATTAATGGCGCTAATAGTGCTCCGGAAAGCGCAGCCAACATACCAGATATAGCAAAAATAATGCTGGTAGTTCGCACTGGGTCAATTCCAGCCAAAGAAGAACCGAAGCGATTTTGTGCAACTGCTTGAATCTGCCTACCCCAAAGTGATTTTTTAATAAAAAGAGCGAGCCCGCACAACAAGGAGATGGAAATGCCTGCCGCAATAATTTTCTGACCATTCAACATGATTGGACCAATTGCGATTCGCTGAGTGCTAACTAGGCTTGGCCCCATAAAGGGAGATGGGCCAATGACCTTATCAACAAAGTGAATTAAAAATAGGGATAAAGCAAAAGTCACCACTACCGCATACTCATCCTTCACAATTGACCAACTCTGATAGCCTTGATAAAGCGGCCGCATAAGTAATTTCTCAATTGTTACCCCAAGAAAAGCACCGCCTGCCGCTGCTAGTAGCAGCGCAAACCAAGGATTAATTCCTAGCTTCATAGCAGTTAAGGCGTAGGCATAGGCACCCACCATGAAAAATTCACCATGGGCAAAATTGACAATACGTAGAATGCCAAAAATCATTGATAAACCTACGGCCATGAGCGCGTAGAACAGACCCATAATGAGTCCGTTAATCGTTAAATCAAGAAATAATGACATAAAAATTCTTCTGCCTCAAGACATCAGGCAGAAGATAATGATTAAGATAAAACTACTATCAAATTACTTTGGGTACTGTAATTTATTGACATTCAATGCCATACCCGGGCCCTGCAAGAGAGTGGTATTACCAACAGCCTGATTCACCGCCGTCAATTGATAATTGACATAAGGAATATCCATCCACTGGTGATAAGAAACGCCTGGACGGGAATCAAAGTTCATCGTGCCGCGAGCCCCCTCAAATTTACCTGTTTGCATAGCCGCAAGCATTTTGGCTGGATCGGTACTTTTTGCCTGTCTGATTGAGTCCACTACAACCACTAATGAATCAACTGCTTGGAAAATCAAACGATTTGGATCATTACCAGTTTTGCGCTTATAAGCCACTGCAATTTGACGCGATAAGTCAGTTTGCTTCATCTCTGGATGGTACATACCAATGGTCATTAAATACTTTCCAGCTTCTTTCACATTCTGCCAAAAATCGGGGTAGTCAGCCATACCAGCGCCGTCATAGACAATCGTTTTTGCGGTTGGCGCTACGCCTTGTTCATATAACTGATTTAAAGCAATATAAGCGCCGGGCGGCAACATAGTGAGAACAACCACATCGGGTGGATTAGCCTTTAGAGCCAAGATAGCTGGGGTAAAGTCCTTGCTCGCCCGATCTAAAGTCTCATACTTATATTCAATATTAGGTGCGGTCGCTTTTAATGCAGTACCTAAGCCTTTAGCCAAACCAATGCCGTAGTCCGTATTTTCAGCAAAAGCAACTACCCGTTTTACTTTCATCGCTTTCAAAGTATCGGCCATCGATTTAGCAACTAGGGAGTTATAAGGGGAAGTGTTATAAACCTCGGGATGGCCCTTTTCTCGTACTGAATCTGCCCAGCAGTTGGTATTTACGTAGGGAATTTGATAACGATGTGCCACTTCAATTTCACTTAAACAAACTGAGCTTTGGTGAGATCCAGTAATGGCTACTACCTTATCTTTGGTAATTAACTTCTCGACAGCTGAACGTCCTTTTTCTGGTAGCCCCTGGCTATCTTCAAATACTAATTGAATTGGTCGCCCAAGCACACCACCCTTAGCATTGACCATGTCACGATAAATTTCTAAAGCATCTTTAATTTGGGTGCCCTGCACTACCGAGCCAGGAGGAGACTGGGTAATAGAAATGCCTATCAAAATGGGATCGGCAGCCCCCACCTGAAAAGAAGCGCCAAATAAGAAGGCACCAGCTAAAAGCAGTTGTTTTGATAAATGATTCAACATAAAGCCCCCTAAACATAATTGTTTTATTTACTGCAATTACTCTTTATACAATAAATACCGGTAGAAAACAGTCATTAATCGGGTATTCCCTAGTGCTGATGGCTACTTTTTAAATGGCTTAACCTTCTGGAGCTGGCTGCCCAAGCCTTCAATGCCACATGAAATCGTATCGCCAACTTTTAAGTATTGGGGCTTTGGCTTAATCCCCATACCTACTCCAGGAGGTGTACCGGTGGCAATAATGTCGCCAGGCATTAAGGTCATAAATTCGCTCGCGTAGCTCACAATTGTGGCCACATCAAAAATCATCGTTTTTGTATTGCCTCGTTGCATCGGTTTTCCATTCACATCGAGCCACATATTTAAATTCTTCGCATTTTTAATTTCATCTGCCGTTACTAGCCAAGGGCCAACAGGGCCAAAGGTATCGCATCCCTTGCCTTTATCCCAGGTGCCCCCACGCTCGAGTTGATAAGCTCTTTCACATAAATCGTTAATCACGCAATAGCCAGCTACGTATTTAGAGGCCTCTTTTTTGCTAACGTAACGTGCTTTTTTACCAATCACCACACCGAGTTCAATTTCCCAATCTAGTTTCTTTGCTCCCTTAGGTGAAACTAAATCATCATTAGGCCCACAGAGACTTGAATTTGCTTTTAGAAAAATAATCGGTTCTGTTGGTATTGCCATGTTGGCTTCAATTGCATGATCAGTGTAATTAAGGCCAATGGCAATAAATTTAGTTACGCCATTGACTGGCACACCAAAGCGCTGCTTACCCTTCACTAAAGGCAAGGATTCAGGTTTTAGCTTAGCAAGCTTAGCTAAGGCACTTTTTCCTAATTGCCCGGGATCAATATCGTTAATATAGTTGGATAAATCCCGTAACTTACCCCCACCGTCGATCAAACCCGGTTTTTCTTGACCCTTTTTCCCATAGCGCACCAACTTCATTTTTTATTTCCTTTAATTAATTAGGCTTCATCACCCTTTAATGCCATAAACTAATATACATAACTTTACTGCTCTATCCCTTGAGTACCCATATGCTATGAAAACAATTTTAGATATCGATCATGTTAATGCGTTTTGTCGGCATACCCATGTTGAATTACCGAGTCATCACGTAGGTCCCTTGGCGGGCTTAAGTTTTGGGGCAAAAGATATCTTTGATATTACTGGCTATCCCACTGGCTTCGGTAGTCCAGACTGGCTTAATTCCCATCCCAGCGCAACTCAAACTGCTCCTGCAATTGAGATGCTAATCCAAAGTGGTGCCTCTTTAGTTGGCAAAACACATACTGATGAACTTACTTATAGCTTGCTTGGGATGAATGCCCACTATGGCACCCCGATTAACTCTGCAGCTCCACTGCGCATTCCCGGGGGCTCTTCAAGCGGTTCTGCTGCAGCTGTAGCGGCAAACTTAGTTGATTTTGCAATTGGCTCTGACACCGGCGGCTCAGTTCGAGCGCCGGCGAGTTTTTGTGGGATTTATGGCCTGAGGCCAACCCATGGCCGAATCTCTTTAAAAAATACCAGGCCGTTAGCTAAAAGCTTTGATACCGTCGGTTGGTTTGCGCGTGAGCCTAAAATACTTTTACAAGTTGGTGAAGTTTTATTGCGTGAAAAAGCAGTGAGCCAAATGCATTCTCGCGCTCCGTTTGAGCCATTTTTTCTTGAGGAAGCGTGGGATCTGATCGACCCTCTTCTTGCTCGGCGCGTAAAAGCGCAATTACTCAAAATCTCATTTTTAAGTAGCAGCCAATCACTCTCAATTCATCCCTACGACCTAGCTGATTGGGCTAGTACATTTCGAATTATTCAAGGCGCGGAAATTTGGGTGGAACATGGCGCCTGGGCAACTAAGCATATCGAGCAGATGGGTCCAGGAGTGAAGGAGCGTTTTAATGCCGCAAGCAATATAAGCCTAAGCGAACTTAACACCGCCCTTCAACAACAGCTAGCAATTAAACAATGTCTAGAAACAATTTTCTCTCATAAGCGGGTACTCATTGTTCCTACTGCAGCTAACTTGCCACCATTACTTAACAGTACGTCTGCAGAATTTGATCGCTTTCGGGGCGACTCATTTCGCCTTCTCTGTATAGCAGGCTTAGCTGGCTTACCCCAGATCAATCTGCCGTTGATTAAAATTGATGACGTCCCCTTTGGGGTTTCTATCATTGGGGCTGCGCATACAGATATCGAATTGCTGCAACTGGCTTGCTCGCTTTAAGTGCCTACTGTATTTTCTAGCTTACCAAGCCCTTCAATTTCGATAGAAATAACATCTCCAGTTTTCAAAGGGCGTGGCGGCTTCATTGCATAACCTACGCCAGAAGGCGTTCCGGTCGCAATAATATCTCCCGGTTCAAGGGTAAGGCCAGCTGATAATTCAGCAATAATTCGCGGAATGGTAAAAATCATTGTTGAAGTATTCCCATTTTGCCTCTGCTCACCATTTACTTTTAAGGAAATTGCCAATTGATGCGGGTCGGCAATGGCAGACTTATGAGCAACCCAGGGGCCAATTGGGCAACTGCCATCTAGACTCTTACCCTTAAACCATTGTCCATGCCGCCGTTGAATTTCTCGACCAGTGACATCATTCAAAATAGTAAATCCAAAGATAGCGTCATTGGCCCTATCTTCTGTGATATTTACCCCGCCCTTACCAATCACAATTGCTAACTCAGCCTCATAATCAAGCATTGCAGTTAAGCCAGCATGTAGCGGTATGGTTGCACAATGCCCAATTACTGCGGTTGGCGCCTTAGTAAATAATTCAATGAATTCAGGAAATAAATTCGGCTCGCGTCCCTGGGCTATATTGCCTTCAATAATGTGTTCGCGATAGTTTCGGCCTACGCAAAAAATATTTTTATGGGGCTTAGGAATCGGAGCTAACCATTGCAAACCTTGAACATCAATCCATTTACTCGCAGACTGATGTAATTTCGTCGCTATTGCAAGACCTGCATCCCCGCTAGCTATTAATTCACCCACATTGTTAGGCGCTAAAGCTTCAGGCCATATTTCGGTTAAATTGACCAAGGCCTGTAACTGGGAATTTTGCGCCATTCCTAGCTGCGGACGGTCATTTAAATTAAAGGTACAAAAATACATAAAAGCCTTTCAAATAATTCTTTATGGAATAACTGCTATTGCATTCATTTCAATTAAGTAATCTAGTGATACAAATCGTGATATTTCAACCATCGTCGACGCAGGTAATGGCGCTTTAAAATATTCACGTCGTACCTTGTGAATGACATCAAAATGCTCCATACCGATCACATAGACATCGACACGGCAAATATCTGCCATCGTACCGCCTGCTGCCTCAACCGCGCTCTTTACATTCTCGCAAACCTGCCGCGTTTGCGCCTCCATATCGCCAATTCCCGCAATAGTGCCGTCAGGTTTATGCGCAGTCATACCAGAGATAAAGACCAATTTACCTTTAGCCTCCACTACCGTTGCTTGCGAGAAGTGTCCGCCTGGTTTTTTAATATTCGTTGTTGAAATTTCTTGCTTTGCCATCGATTTTCCTAAAAAAGTAAAGTGCTATTAGTCGGGTTGAATGTTGAGTCGATCAATGATTGTCGCCCAACGTGGAATCTCTTTGTTCATTTGATTGGTTAGATCTTGAGGAGTACCGCCGACTAATTCACCTCCCCCAGCATTCACCTTTTGAATAAGTTCAGGATTTTTCATCGCCTCGTTCAGCGCTTGATTTAATTTATTAATGATTTCAGCAGAAGTTCCCTTGGGCGCCAATAATGCCATCCAAGATCCCATATCAAGGCCGCTATAGCCAAGCTCTCCTAAGGTAGGCACATCAGGTAATGCATTTAAACGCTTGTTTGAGGTAATCGCCAAAGCGCGCAACTGTCCCGATTTAACAAAAGGGGCTGCAGAGGGTACTAATTCTAGAGCAACATCAGTTCTACCGGCAACCATATCCGTTAATGCTGGCCCGCTACCCTTATAGGGAACGTGCACCCATTTAATCCCCATCCGCTCTTGAAAGTATTCCCCCATTAAATGCAATACGCTACCAGTGCCGGCAGATGCCATATTAAGTTCTTTGGTTTTTGATAACTTAACTAACTCGGCAATGCTATTCACTGGCAAATCTTTACGAATTACTACAATGCCAGGATTATTAACAAACCAAATGATGGGAGCTAAAGATTGGCGCGGATCAAAATTGGCTTTTTTAAAAATAGATGGGCTAACTGTTAGCGGGCCTGCGGAACCAACTGCAAGCGTGTAGCCATCTGGTGCTGCCCTAGCAACCTCTTGCATTGCCAACATCCCGCCTACACCCGGGCGATTTTCAATAATAAAAGTTTGATTAAAGGCTTTTTGTAAAATTTGGGCCATCATCCGTCCGGCCCCATCGACAGCGCCACCCGCTGGAAATCCGACAATCATTTTAACGGGCCGATTTGGATAATCTGACTGGGCGTAAAGATTCTTATTGAAGAACAAAACCAATGCAATGGGTACGAGAAAGAAAACCTTCTTTATATTTTTATTCATTAAGAATCCTTTAGAAATATTGTTTAAAAATTTACTAAACCTCATCAACAATGTAGGAACGTAAAGTCGCTACACCTTCAATTGAACACTCAATGACATCACCAGGCTTTAAGTACAGTTCTTCGGCATTTGGCTTGCCCACTGCCACGCCGCCAGGCGCACCCGTAGAGAATAAATCACCAGCCTCTATCGGAATATAACGCGAAAAATGCTCCAGAATGTCAGCTATTTTCCATATCTGCTCGCTAGTGTTAACCCGCATTCTCATTTCCCCATTAACAGCGCACGTCATCCATAAATCATAAACATTGGAAATTTCATCAAGCGTAATGATTTCAGGGCCAAGCGGGCCAAAGCCCGGAATATTTTTTCCCGTCCAAAACCGTGAGCCCGATTTAACTTCTCTAAGCTGCAAATCGCGACAAGTTAAATCATTCAAGATAGTTATGCCAGCAATATAGCTAAGCGCATCTTCGCCCTTTGCTTTCAAGGCTCTTTTTCCCATGACAAAAACCAATTCTGGTTCATAGTCAAGATGGGTAATGCCTTTAGGTCTAATTACTTGTGCATTATGCGCACTAAGACAAGAATTTAACTTCACAAAACAAGTTGGCTCCTCAGGCATTTCTTTAATTAAATTGGTACGCTTTAGCTCCTCTAAATGAGAACGATAATTCTTGCCGACACATAAAAATTTATCAGCATTGCTAATGGGAGGTAAATAGCTTATTGCATCGCCATCAAGCGTCAAATTTAATAAAGCCGGATTTGATTGAAAGTTCGCTACCCAAGTTTTTGCTAACTTCATAGTTACATCTCCAGCTCCCAGAAAAGATTTCATATCGGCAGGAAAATGCGCTATGTCATTGAGCTTAGCGGCATCACTAAATGGCAAAATACGATCGCCACTATCTAGGGGAATACGCGCACCAATTTCTGCAGAAACTGAAGCCGCGCGAATAAAAGTAATTAATCTCATATTGCCCTATTTAATTGCTAATCAATTTTGATATTTTTTTCTCGAATTAATTTTGACCATTTTAGTTGATCAGTTTTTACAAGTTCAGCAAATTCTTCGGGTGAGCCTCCAGATGGCTCTATGCCACGCTCTAACATTTCTCGCCGCACTTGAGGTAATTTTAGAACCCTCTCAATATCAGTATTTATCTTTGTAATCACGCTCTTGGGTGTGTTGGGTGGGGCAAAAAGACCAAACCAGCCCACTGCGCTATAAGTTGGCAGCGCAGCTTCGGCAATTGTCGGTAGATTCGGGATTGATTGCGATCGTTTGGCACTTGTTACTGCTAAGGCCTTTAGATTGCCAGACGTTACTTGAGGCATTACTGTTTGCGCTGGTGCAAACATCACATTAATATGCCCTCCCAATAAATCTGTCATGGCTGGTCCAGTCCCCTTGTAAGGCACATGGAGCATTTCAACTCCTGCAACCGCCTTAAATAATTCTCCCGACAAATGCGAGGCCGAACCAGGGCCTGATGAACCAAAGCGTATTAAGCTGGGATTTTCTTTTGCGGCAACGATTAATTGTTGCACTGAATTAATTTTTAAAGCTGGGCTTACCGTTAAGACGTAAGGTGAGGCAGAAATCAAACTAATCGGCGCTAATTGATTAACCAAGCGATCTGGTAATGCGGTGGTAGCAACCAATAAGGTATATCCATCTGCGGGCGCTCTGATCACCGCCTCAGCCCCAACTGCACCCGAAGCGCCTGGGCGATTTTCAATCACGATCGATTGCTTCCAAATCTCTGATAAGGGGGGCGTAATGATGCGCATCAGCGTATCGGTCCCTCCTCCAGGAGGAAATGGCACAATAACCTTGATGCTTTTAGAGGGAAATACATCGCCCTGTGCAAACGCGCCACCTGTAAATCTAACGCCTAGTAAAGTGCACAAAATTAATTTTTTTAAATTTAGCTTGAATTGCACTAACTTTCCTCTTTTTATCAATGATTTTTAAAGCAATTAAAAACGATAGTTCTCGTAAACGTTTAATATACCTGAGGTGTCGTAAAATCATTCAATACAAGCAATATATTCAAGGGGTATCCATGACCGTTAACGCCAAAACTCGACCGATAGATATGGTTGGATCGGATATCGATATTATTGACTCTAATCACGACATCCTGGGTGAATCGCTGATTTGGGATAAAGATAAACAGCTACTCTGGTGGGTAGACGGTATAGGGATGTTTATTCATAGACTTGATCCCAGTACAAACAAAAAACAGAGCTGGCAAATGACTGAAGAAATTGGCTCCATTGGGTTGCGTCAAAAAGGGGGGCTCGTAGTTGGTATGCGCTCGGGCCTTTATTTTTTCAATCCAGATAATGGTGCATTAACTGAAATTATCAAACCAGATGCTGATCGACCTGGCAATCGATTTAATGATGGCAAAGTAGACCGGCATGGTCGCTTTTGGACTGGCACTGTTCAAGCTAGTGCATATACCCCGCGCGGGAGGCTATGGCGCCTTGATGCAGATCTTAAAGCAAACCTCATCATGGAAGGCATCACCTGTATCAACGGTATCAGCTTTAGTCCCGATAATCGCTTAATGTATTTCACAGATTCTTTTAGTTGTCGTATCGACGTGTTCGATTACGACGCAATCGATGGGGCTATTTATAACCGCCGCCATTTTGCTGATGTCCCGCTCGGTCGAGGCATGTGTGATGGCTCTACAGTTGATGCTGATGGCTGCTTTTGGAGTGCCAATATGGATGGCTGGTGCGTCACTCGATACGACCCCAGGGGCAGAATTGATACGGTCATTAACCTTCCGGTGCGAAGAGTAACTAGCTTATGCTTTGGTGGGCCTAATTTAGACACTTTATATATCACTACTGCGCGCCGTCGGATGAAAGAAAAAGAGCTAGCTCAACAGCCCTTAGCAGGATGTTTGCTCGCAGTTAACGCAGGTATTCAGGGTTTAGAAGAGCCCAAGTTTTTGGGTTAATCAAGCAGATTTAACTAAAACAATATTAACTGGGCCAAAATATGATTAAAAAAATTCTCGTTGCTAGTTTAATTTTTATATCCCCATCATGGGTAGTTGCTCAAACTTACCCAGATAAACCGGTAAAAATTGTAGTCCCATATACGCCAGGTGGTGCGACAGATGCCTTAGCTAGAAGTATCGCAATTCAGCTGTCAAAAAAATGGGGTAAGCCTGTACTAGTTGATAACAGAGGCGGTGCATCTGGCATGATTGGTGCTGAAGCTGTAGCTAAAGCAGCGCCGGACGGCTATACCCTGATGATTTCAGATAGCGCTCCTTATGTAATTTTACCTAACTTATATCCCAACATTAATTACTCACCCTTAAAAGATTTTGCGCCAATTACCTTAGTCGCACGACAAGCACCCATCATTGTTATCTCGACCAAAATTCCAGCTAATAATGTTAAAGAGCTAATTGCCTATCTAAAATCTCACCCTGATACTCCCTACGCCTCTCTTGGAAATGGGTCTTATCCGCATGTCGCTATGGAAGACTTCCAAAAGCTAACGAGTACCAAGTTACTCCATGTTCCTTATAAAGGCACTGCACAAATTATTACCGATTTGATTGGGGGGCAAGTAGATCTCTATGTTGGCACACTAGGCGCCTTTGAACAGCATGAAAAATCGGGGAAAATTAAAATCCTCGCTGCCGCAACCGATAAACGACTGCCTTTTAGGCCAGACTTACCTACCGTTGCTGAATCAGGGGTTCCTGGATTTGCAATTAATGTTTGGTTTGGCATGGTTGCAACAGCCGGATCACCAACAACAACACTCAATAAAATCCATCAAGATATTGTTGAAATTCTCAAGAATAAAACTTTTATTGATGAAGTTCTAACCCCGCAAGCACTATTACCCGGCGGAGATTCTAGGGCTGATTTTGGCGCTCTAATGAAAGCTGATACTGCGCGCTGGGGAGAAATTATTAAAGCTACTGGAATTAAGCCTTCTTTATAAAAATTGAGAAAATAATAATGACTAAGTTAAGCGAATACGCTGATAAATATCAAACCATCAAGATGAAACGTCAGCATGGCATTCTTGAAGTGAAACTTCATACCAATGACGGTCCATTGCATTGGAGCCTGCTTCCGCATGGTGAATTAGAGCGGGCTTTTTATGAGATTGGTCACGACCCAGAAAATGAAGTCATGATTCTGACTGGCTCAGGTGAGGTTTTTAGTGGGCCGCCATGCCCGCCCAATGGTCATAACCATGTAAGTCATCCTGTTACCGCAATGGAATGGGACAAAATTTATTGGGAGGGGAAACATCTCTTGATGAATTTATTAAATATTGAAATCCCCATTATTGGTGCCATCAATGGGCCGGCCCTACGACATTCAGAAATTCCCCTGTTATCCGACATTGTGCTGGCTAGCGAAAATACAACGATTCAAGACTCAGCGCATTTTGCTGGTGGTTTAGTGCCAGGCGATGGTGTGCATATTGTTTTTCCACACTTAATGGGTATTAATCGCGGGCGGTATTTTTTGTTAACAGGCCAAACCCTTTCAGCTCAAGAGGCAAAGGACATAGGGCTCATTAGTGAAATTTTACCGACAGATAAGCTATTGCCTCGCGCTTATGAACACGCACAATTTTTAATGCAACGTAGCTCCCTACTGCGGCGCTATTCAAGAACCTTATTAACCCAAGAATTAAAACAAAAAATGCATAATTTATTGGGTTATGGCTTAGCGCTCGAAGGGCTTGCAGCTTCCCACAAGTCCGTCTGAGCACTAGCGACTAGCCTTATTTTATTAATCCACAAGCAATTCGCGGACCAGAGTTACCAGCTGGCTGAGATTTATAGTCGTCGGGGTCACGATGTACTACTACAGAGCGGCCCAAGATTCCGGTTGCGCTGTTATCAACTGAAAAACCGGTTAATTTAGCTGAATAAGTAGCGTTACCATTGGCGTCGGATTTAATGTTCGGCATGTCGCCTGCATGGCTCATGTCACTATTTGGCATGCCATGGGCTTTTGTATCAGGATTGAAATGACCGCCAGCGCTAGTTGCATCAGGTGCAGAACAGTCGCCTTTCTCATGCACATGAAATCCTTGCTCAGCATTTGGTTTAAGTCCGGCAAATTTCCCGGTAACCAAAACATCTTTACCCTGCCAAATAAAAAGAACTTCGCCAGTTGTAGTGGAACCTGAACGTGGCTCTAACTTAGAAGAGGCTTGCTGACCGCTACCTTGCTTCATAGGTTGGCAAGCACTAAGCGAAATAATACCTAAAGCACCCATAACTATGGCAAGCGTTTTAAAAGTAACTTGTTTTTGAATCCGTTTTTGCATTATCAGCCTCCAGAGTATTTTTAATAATTAAACCAATGTTGATTTAAACATCAATGATTACTTTAATACAGAATTGAAATATGCGCTCAATAGGCGGCGACGCCACCATCACTGCGGGGATCCCAGCCTCCCCGCAACACTCCAGATGGTTCGCGAATAATACAGCCAGCATGACCAACAGTTTCGTCAAAATCATTAAGCAACTCAATATCATGACCGAGCTCAGCCAGGTCGCTAATTACCTGAGGATCAAAGCGTGACTCTAGCTTTAGACTATCGCTGGTTTGGCCCCAGGTTCTTCCCAATAACCAACGCGGTCGACTAATGGCTTCTTGTGGATCAAGGCCATAAACTGCAGTTCTAGTAAAGACCGCACATTGGGTTTGCGGCTGACCGTCCCCACCCATCGTGCCATACACCATAGAGCGGCCATCCTTAAAAAGTGCTAAAGCAGGATTTAACGTATGAAAAGGTTTGCGGAAAGGCTCTAATGTATTGAGTGCCGCAGGGTTTAGAGAAAAACTACAGCCCCGGTTTTGCCAATTAATACCCGAGCTAGGTAAAACAATACCAGCACCAAACTCGTGGTAAATGCTCTGAATAAATGAAACGCAACAACCATGCTTATCCACTACTCCCATCCAAATCGTATCGGCGGGTCCTTTTCCTTGTCCCCAAGGCAAAGCTTTAGCAGGGTGAATTGCATCCGCCAGTTTTTGTAAAAACTCAGTCTTTAAAAAATCCTGGGGGTCACACTGCATATATGCAGGATCGGTAATATATTGATCACGAATCTTAAAAGCCTGCTTAGTTGCTTCAACACAAGAATGCACATACTCAGCACTATCCAGTTTGAAACGCTTTAAATCTAAGCGATCAAGAATACCTAAAATCATGAGTGAGACAACGCCCTGAGTTGGTGGCGTCATGTTAAAAACATTGCCTAAGCTATGGCTTAATCGGAGTGGATCTATTAGCTTAGCTTCATGATGCTGCAAATCCGCTAGGCGAATAGGACTACCAAGCGCTTTTAACTCTGCGGCAATTCCGTTCGCAAGAGTACCGCGATAATATTCTTCAGTGCCATACTGCGCAATTCTGCGCAGCGTCATTGCTAATCGTGTTTGTTTAAAAATGCTGCCAGTTGTTGGAGCTTTTCCAGCAACCAAAAAAGTTTCTGAAAACCCTGGTTGAGGTTCTAGTTCCTTTAGTTTTTTGGCCGTCAAGCTCGATTGGCTATGGGTAACAGGAATTCCATTCTCAGCGTAAGAAATACTGTCCGATAAAAGTCGGCTTAGGGGTAATTTTCCACCAAGACAATTTTGCGATAAATGCTGCGCAGCACCCCAGCCAGAAATTGTACCGGCTACAGTATTTGCTGCAAGGGGACCGCGAAATGGAATCGCTTCAGTAACGCCTTGCTCCAAATACCATTGCCGGGTAGCCAAACCCGCAGCTGCCCCACAAGCATCGATACCGCCAATAGCTTTACCAGGAGCATGTATTACCCAAAAAGAGTCGCCCCCAATCGAATTCATATGGGGATAAACCACGGCAATCGTTGCTGCGGCTGCAACCATGGCTTCAAGGGCATTACCGCCCTCCTTTAATACTGCTAAAGCTGATTCTGCTGCCAAGGAATGTGGTGCAACAGCCATTCCTTGCATGCCCCATTTAGCCTGCATAAGATTACTCTTTACTGTTTATATTGTTATTTCAAACCCCGGAGCTGACGTTCAATATCTGCGCTGGAATCTACTACGGGTGCTGCTGGTGCAGCATTTGCAAAAGGATCTATTAATGCATCACCGCTCTCAACTGCAATTGTAGGTTTATCAACAAAATAGGTAACCACCTCTGGAAAGAAAATCAGAATCGCAACTAAAATTAACTGTAGTCCTACCCAAGGTAAAGCACCCCAATAAATATCAGAGCTTTTAACCTCTTTTGAAGCTACCCCACGTAAATAAAATAAGGCAAAGCCGAAAGGCGGATGCATGAAGGAGGTTTGCATATTCGCGCCAAGCAAAACCCCAAACCAGATTAAATCAATTCCTAATTTTTCTGCAACGGGTGCCAATAAGGGAATAATAATAAAAGCGATTTCGAAATAATCAAGGAAGAAGGCCAGAAAAAATACAAAGAGGTTAACTGCGATTAAAAAGCCAACTTGCCCGCCAGGTAAATTTGACAAAAGATGTTCGATCCATAAATCGCCATCTACTCCACGGAATACAAGGCCGAAAACAGTTGAGCCAATTAAGATAAACATCACCATCGCATTAATGCGCATAGTTGACGTCATAGCTTGCCAGACTAAATCTTTTTGTAAACGCTTATTCATGGCAGCCAATACCAAGGCACCAACCGCGCCCATTGCGCCACCCTCTGTTGGTGTCGCCAAGCCCATCAAAATCGTACCCAACACTAAGAAAATTAAGGCTAATGAAGGAATAACCCCCCACATGATGCGCTTAATCAGTTTCCAGTCAATTGGCGGCCGAGCATCTTTGGGGAGTGCAGGTACATCTTGCGGACGAAAGATAGAGAGGAAAAATATAAACAAACAAAATAAGATAATTTGAATAATGGAGGGACCAATTGCCCCCGCGTACATATCGCCTACCGATTTACCTAGCTGATCAGCAAGAATAATTAATACTAGCGAAGGAGGAATTAACTGAGTAATCGTGCCAGAAGCAGCAATCACCCCTGTTGCTACACGGGGGTTATAGCCATAGCGCAACATAATCGGCAAGGAAATTAAACCCATAGCAATAACTGAAGCCGCAACTGTGCCAGTAATCGCACCCAAGACAGCGCCAACAATAATGACTGCGTAAGCTAGCCCACCCCGTATAGGCCCAAATAATTGACCCAAACCTTCTAATAAATCTTCGGCTAAGCGGCAGCGCTCAAGAATTGCTCCCATGAAGGTAAAGAAGGGAATCGAAAGTAGTAAATCATTCGAAAGAATGCCGAAAACGCGATCTGGCAGTGCTTGCAAAAAAGTAGGCTGAAAAAAGTCCAGCTCAATACCAATAACAGCAAAAAATAAACCTACCGCACCCAGAGAAAAAGCTGCGGGATAGCCAATCAGTAAAAAAACAATTAGGCCGCCAAACATCAACGGCGCCATCACCTCATGGGCAATCATTGCAGTGGCCTCTCATATCGTGGATCTATTTTAATTAGGCCATTCAAGGCAGCATAGCGCTTAATAATTTCTGATAAACCCTGTAAAGTTAGCAAGAAAAAGCCCAGGGTAATCATTGCCCTAGCCGGCCAACGCAACAAGCCGCCCGAATTATTTGACATTTCAGTGACTAAGATCGAGTTATAGAGCAAATCCCATGAGTACCAGCCAATAATCGTCGTCATTGGCAAGAGGAAAAAAATACCGCCAAAAAAATCCAACCACAGGCGCGCACGGTTTGGATAGAGGGCATATAAAACGTCTACTCTGACGTGCTCGTTAAGTCTTAAAGTAGTAGAAGCACCAAACATCACCATACCAATGAACATATACCACTGTACTTCTAACCAACCATTAGAGCTTACATTAAAGCCATAGCGCACTAAAGCATTGCCGGCGCTGACTAGCACTGATATCAGTACTAGCCAGCTTGCCAAAACGCCAAAGCGATCATTTAAGCGGTCAACAAAACCCGAAAAACTAAGTAACTGCTTAAGCATTAAATCTAGCTCTTACTTAACTGGATTTGCAAAATTAAATGAGGCCAAGGTATTTTCTGCAACGCGATTCCAGAGTAACTGTTCAGCGCGGAATTTTTTCCAAGGCTCATAAATTTTCTTGAAAGAAGGATTTTTCTCAGCCTCTTCTTCAAACATTTCAAAGGAGGCCTTTTGCGCCGCTTTCATAATGTCATTTGAATAAGCGAATAATTTAACCCCATTCTTAAGCAGACGTTGTAAAGCTGGAGGATTTTTAAAATCATACTCAGCCATCAT
>CANKKB010000027.1 GCA_947482555.1 Burkholderiaceae bacterium
GAAGCAATAGTTTGATTGCGCCAATCAAGAAAATAATCGCGTAGCTGTTTCAAAATCAGCTTGCAATATATTGGCTATGTATCGGCCTTTGCTCTTCTAAGAACCAATCATCGGGAATTAATCGTGCGGCCTCTTTGGCAACCAAGCTACGTAATAACTTTTCACCTTTGCAACTAGGAATTGACTTAATTGCTTTCATTACCAATTGATCAAAATGTTGAATTGCGCCAATAACCCCCAATTCTTTCGTTGAGTTAGGGCGGTCATGAGCAATATCTTGCCCAGCTGGCTTACCAGTCATGCTTTGATCGGCCATAACATCACGAATGTCATCAGCTACCTGATAGGCTTCGCCCAACCACTCACCAAGGGGACGCCAAGTTTCTGCATCAGAGCCTGCAGCCTGAGCACCAGCAGCAGTAGCAGCCTCAAATAAGGCGCCCGTTTTGGTTTTTTGGTAGCGACTTAAAGAAACTTTGTTTTCACACTCCCATGCTTGGCCAGCTGCTATGCCATTGGGGCTACCAACGCTGGTGGCAACCGTGGTAATGAGTGGTGCTAAACGTAAGGGCGAGCGGTTACCTGCACGAGCGATGACCTCAAAAGCTAAAACAATTAAAGCATCACCAGACAATACGGCTAACCGTTCACCGTAAGCAGCATGCACAGAAGGCTGTCCACGTCGAGTTGCGGCATCATCAAAGCACGGTAAATCATCGTGCACTAAAGAAGCGCAATGCAATAGTTCAATTGCCGCTGCTGCTGCCAGTGACAGCGCAGGGTCATCGTTACCGCAGGCGGCGGCCACCGCTAAACACAATTGCGGACGAATGCGGGCGCCACCTGGAAAAATAGCATGATGTAATGCCTGCACTAAGGTGGGCGGTGCAAATTTTGAATCGGTTAATGCCAAGGACTCATGGAGCTTTAGCTCGATACTTTGGATCACCGAAATATTTTCTGACATACAAGCCTCGTTTACACATTCTCAGCCAGAGATTTTGACTGTATAAAATTGTTGATAACTAACAAGCCCTTAGCATATATACATCTATACTTTGAGGTCAATCATTAATGAATCAGTAAAAACCCCTAGTGAATTCGCTTAATCGCATCCCCAATTATTGGCCTCACCGCACGCTGAGTCGCTCTATCGATGTTGGTAATCTACGTTGGCATGTACAAATTAGTGGTGATACAGGCCCAACAATTTTGCTCTTACATGGAACTGGTGCTTCAGCTCACTCTTGGTCAGAAATTATTCCTAAACTAGCGGGACATGCTCGCACTGTAGTGCCCGACTTACCAGGTCATGCCTTTACTTTAAATGCGCCAGTTGACTCACTGCGTTTACACAAAATAGCTAGCGAGCTACAAAAATTAATGCTTGCACTTGCTTTGCCAGGCCCTCATTTAGTGGTTGGTCACTCTGCTGGGGCTCTGTTGGCCTTAAGTTATGCAGAAATTAATCCTGAAATTAAATGCATTATTGGCTTAAATCCATCCTTGGTTCCGCCGCCCGTTAGTTACACCCAATTTTTTGGCCCACTTTTAAGCCCCTTTACGCGCTCATCACTGATTTCCTTTGCCTTGGCAAAATTTGCGGGCGCAAGCTCGATGATTGATCGATTACTTGATTCAACTAACACCATCCTGCCCGAAGCACGCAGAATTTTTTATCGTGACTTATTCTCGAGCCCAAAACATGTGCGCGGCGCGATGAATTTTATGGCAGCAGCGGATATTACCGCTGTCTTAAACAAGGCCAAAGAATGCCACGCTAAATTAATTTGGGTCTTAGGTAAAAATGATGTTTGGATTCCTAAACAACAATTAAAGCAAACAATTGCAACCTATTTCCCGCAGGCAACTGTAGTCGAGTGGCCAGGTGGTCATCTAATGCATGAATTAGAGCCGCAAAAGGCTGTCGATCTCATTTTGCAAGAGTTATTACTATTGCAAGGTGCGTAAGACCGCTTGTGAAACTTCCTTTGCACCGGCATGCGGTAAAGGTAAATAAATCGAACCAACTAGCTTGGCGATCTGTTCACCCTCAATGCGGGGCTGTGGCGAGGTGTCAATCCACAAGGATTTAATTGCAGCCCGCCCCAAATAACGCGCTGCTTGTTCCGCATCCACTTGAGCTTGGGCACGACCCGGCACTCCATTACGCCCAATATTGGCTCGACCATCTGTAAGAAAAACAATCGCTGGTGATAAGCCTTGGCGTTGAGCGTTTTGTGCAAGCTCCGTTGCAATATAAATTGCGTCAGCTAATGGCGTGCCACCACCGCCAGGCATTTCAGCCAAACTACGTTTAGCGCGAACCAGTGAGCGAGTTGCTGGCAACAGGATTTCTGCACCCGTGCCCCGAAATGAAATTACTGCCACTTGATCGCGCCTGACATAGCACTCTGCTAACAAAAGTTCTACTGCGCCCTTTGCTTCAGCCAAGCGATTCATTGCCGCTGAACCTGAAGCATCTACCGCAAAGATGGTGAGAGTTTGGGTCCGCTCTTGATATCTTCGTACCCGAAAGTCACTTTTAGTGATGTGAATGGTTTTGCTGGATCGCGGCACAGCCAACGATGCATTTTGTTTTTTACGAATCGCTTGCCATGGCGCGGCTGTACGCAAGGTATCGATTAGAGAGAGTGATGCGCCCGCTTGTGGATTGCCGGCAATGGAACCAATAGGACGCCCACGCAAACGACCAATTTTCTGAGCGCCGGTTTTCCCACCAAAGGCTTTTTGATTCTGTATTAACGGACCCTTTAATAACTCACTTAATAAATCAGCAGGAATAGCCGCTTTTGCAGCCTCTAATACGCTGTCTTCAATTTCCTCAATTGCATCCTGCTGATTTTCTGGTGGTGGAGTTTCTACAGGTGCTTGTGGCTCCTCAGCTTTATTTTCAGGCACATCATTTTGTTCGGGGGGCTCATCGTGCTCTGCATCATCTTCTAAATCAGTTTCGGCGGGTGGAGATTCGGCGCTAGGTAATTGAGTTGCCCGGGGTGAAATGACTAAAGCTATGGCTTCACTGAGGTGGCTCTCACTAATGCGATCTGCGCCCTGCATCGCCGCTAAATATGCTGCAGTTTTTGCCGTATAGTGCAAAGCCCGTACCGAGTGAACCCCTAAATGCATAGCGGTCTCGGCAATTGCTAACCACTGCTCATCGGTAAGGATGTAACTAGCTACATCCCCTACTTGAGTTGATATTGGAGATTGCTGGCTTGCATGAACATCAATTAACCCATCCTCATTTTCTGGTAAATCATGCCAATGAATTTCATCTAAACTCAAATGAAAAGCCAGTCGGTCCTGCAATTTAATATTGGCCCGCTCTTCAGCTTCAATGCCTTCATCTAAAGCAACGACCCCAAAATGGCAAGGCAATAGATGGCTTTGACCATCACGTTCAAGGCGCAACTGTCCTTGATCTAAGGCCATACTAATTCGCGAAGCCACGTTTATGTCAACCCGTTCGGCCATCGGCAATAACAGAATCTGGCCATCGCTATTAGCCAATACACCGCTTCTAAACACAGGCTTGCCATTATGAATAGTGGCCTCTAAATCGAGTCCGCCCAATAAATTTTCATCACTTATACCCAAGGGAATTCGACGTAAGGGGGTCTTGAGATCCGCTTGGTGAGCCAAGGTTTGTAAATAATGGAGCCATCGCTCTCTAACGGGGCCGGCTCGCGCGCGTAAAATAATACCGCCAAAACCATGGGGATTGCTAACGAGAATGTGTGCCACTAAAAGAGCACGCAACCACAGGGCAAGACTCATGCAGGGAATACTTCAGCTAAAGCGCGCTCAATTCGAACTGCTGAACTGGAATCATCTAAAGGGTTGCGTCTTAAACGGTGCTGCAAAGCAGGAATTGCAATCGCCTGCAAATCTTCTAGGGTCGCTTTATTTTTGCCACCTAAAGCTGCTACCGCACGTGCGGCACGCAATAAAGTGAGTTCGCCACGCAAGCCATCAGTGCCGAGATGACTGCATAAAGTTGAAGCCTGCTCTAACAATTTATCGTCAACTTTAATATGCGGTAATTTCTTGCGTGCTAGTTCGAGCGCTTTGCGAATAGCCTCTTCTTGTTCTTCCCATTCGGCAAGGAAAGCTATTGAATTGCGCTCAAAGGCATCGCGGCGTTTAATAATGGTGACCCGTTCTTGCATACTAGTGGGAGTTTTCACTTCAACTGCCAGACCAAAGCGATCTAGTAGCTGAGGCCTTAACTCGCCTTCCTCTGGATTGCCGCTGCCAACCAAAACGAATTTAGCGGGATGGCGAATACTTAAGCCCTCTCGCTCAACTACGTTTTCGCCTGAGGCTGCCACGTCAATTAGTAAATCAACCAAATGGTCATCGAGTAAATTGACTTCATCGATATACAGAAAGCCGCGATTGGCGCGCGCTAATAAACCCGGATCAAAAGATTTTTCTCCTAAAGTTAACGCTTTCTCAATATCTAAAGAGCCCACTACCCGATCTTCAGTAGCACCTAATGGCAAATCGACCACTGGAACATTACGTTTAATGGTTTTTAATTTAACTGGCTTGCCTTTTTTTCCCGCGGCGATTTGACTCGCATTAAGGGCCTGCAGATTGGCGCGCAAGCCGTCACAATAAAAACAGAGGCCTGCTGGTGCCAAAGGATCGCAGCCATAAGGACAATCGGCAACTGCATCCATTGGCGGCAATAAAGCAGCTAAAGCCCTTACTGCAGTTGACTTGCCAGTTCCGCGATCACCCATCACTAAAACACCGCCAATTGCTGGCTCTAGGGCTGCGACTAAAATAGCCCGCTTCATGTCTTCCTGCCCAACGATCGCTGAAAACGGATAGTACCGCGCCATGCTGCTTCTCCTAAAAATCAAACTTGATTAAGTTGCCTCTAAACCAACTAATTTTGCCGTGTATTCCCACAATTTTTTCGCCAGTGTTTCGCTATTGGCTTTCATGGAAAGTACTTGGGCAAATGGCTGCCGAATCGCTGAATTACGATTTCCCCAACTCCAATGTACCCCTGATTGACTAAACTGAGTATCAGCTACAACTTGGGCAACCCGCTCGCCAGCTAATTCCTGAGTGACATAACCTTTAGTTATATTTTTTTGAAACCAAGGAAAAATCTTCTGAAAGAGGGGCGGTGTATCACGGAATAATGCTGTTTCAGCAACACACCCTGGATACAAAGTATTAAAAATAATACCCGTATTGGTGTGGTACCGCCTTTGCATTTCGCGGTTCATCACCATATTGCATAACTTACTATCTTTATACGCTTTTCCGGGCTTAAATGCCTTGCCATTCATCATTGCAATCGGCGCCTTAAAGCCGGCCGCTAAGCCCTCTAAATTACCTAAGTCTGCTGGCGCTGGAATGGGTACCTTACCACCAAACTCTGCTGAGTTCGCCGTCACCGTGCCCAAGGTGATCAGGCGTGCAACTTGCTTAGCATCAGCAGCAACTTGTATATTGGGAATTAGTAAACGACTCAATACATAGTGGCCAAAGTAATTGGTTGCCACACTAATTTCATAACCCTGTGGAGAGCGTTGCGGCTCTTTAAGCAAAGGTAAATAGGTTGCCGCATTACATACCAGTGCGTTTAAGGATTGATGAGTCGCTTGAAAACGCTTCACAAATTGATTAACTGAATCAAGGTCGCCTAAATCGATCGGCCAAATGGCAAATTGATCTGGCGAAAATTGCTGGTTGATTGCTGCTGCCTTCATTTTCTCGCTATCACGAACTGCTAAGATTAATTGCCAATTGCGACGTAATAATGCTTTTGCCGCATACAGTCCAACTCCAGAGGAAGCGCCAGTAATGATTGCTAAGGGGCGGGATGCACTAGAGTCCATTAATAATTTGTATCTTTTGTCAGTTAAACTTTATATAAGATGATGAATCAGTTTAAATCAGTTGTGTTGTGGCTTGCAGGAGTTGGGGGGGTTCTCATCACTGCTATTCTGATTTGGGCGTGGGCACCCGATAAAAATCGTACCGACTTAGAAAAAATCTATGCACCGGCACCAAGTGCCTTTATTAAGGTACTGGGTATGCGCGTGCATTATCGTGATCTTGGGCCACCGGTTGCAACCAAGCAAGCACCGCAAACCTTAATCTTTTTGCATGGTTTTGGTTCAAGCCTTCACACCTGGGATGCTTGGGCCCCTTCCTTAGCGCAAAATTATCGGGTCGTCAGTCTTGACTTGCCTGGGTTTGGTCTCACGGGCGCAAATCCGAGCGGTGACTATTCCGATGCATTTGTATTGCAATTTTTAAGTACTTTTGCCGATCAACTTGGCATTCACAGCGCAGTATGGATTGGTAACTCGATGGGTGGCCGCTTTGCCTGGGAAATGGCCGTCGCGCAACCACAGCGCGTGGATAAATTGGTCTTAATTTCACCCGATGGTTTTGCCAGCAAGGGCTTTCAATATGGAGAAAAACCATCTATCTCACCCATTCTGCATGCGATGCGCTATTTTTTACCCCAATCTATTTTAGAAATGAATTTAAAGCCCGCGTATGCCAACCCTGCAACCATGGATGAGGCGCTAGCCCAACGCTATTACGATTTAATGCTGGCGCCCGGCGTGCGCGCAAGTCTAATCGAACTCATGAAGCAACATATCTTAGAAGATCCCCGTCCACTCTTGGGACGAATTCAAGTACCCACCTTACTACTCTGGGGCGAGCGTGATGGCTTTATTCCGATTACCAATGCGCAAGATTATTTACGCCTGATGCCCAAAGCTAAATTAGTTGCACTGCCTAACATTGGCCACATTCCACAAGAAGAAAAACCACAAGAGGGCCTTAAGGCGCTATGGGAGTTTTTAAAATCATAAAGCTGGGGTCCGTTTTTTAAGCAGCTTCGCGAACACTTCCTTCGTAGACCCCTTCAAGCCGATCTTCTAACTCATCATTGGCCTGTTGCATAGCTGACAACATCGCAGAATCGGGCTGCCAATAATTGCGTTGCGAGGCCTCAGTTAAGCGATTAGCTAAACGCGCAGCAGCAGTTGGATTTAGTTTAGCTAAACGCTCGCGCATTTCTGGGTCAAGCATGAATGTTTCAGTTAATTGTTTATACACCCAAGGCTGGACCTGACCAGTAGTTGCCGACCAACCCATAGTATTAGTAATGTGCACTTCAATTTGCCTCACGCCCTCATAACCATGTTGCAGCATCCCTTCATACCATTTTGGATTCAGCATACGGGTGCGCGTTTCTAACGCAACTTGTTCAGAAAGAGTGCGAACAGTGCCTTCGCCTTTAGTTTGATCACCAATATAAACTGGCACATCTGTGCCGCCCTTCGCGCGCTTAACTGCGCGTGTTATACCGCCTAAGGTATCAAAATAATTATCAATTGTGGTAACCCCTAGTTCCATAGAGTCAAGATTTTGATAGGTCATTTCAACATTGGCCAAGACGCTTTTTAAGAGTGCGTTATTTTGAATCGGCTTACCAGCTCTGCCAAAGGCAAACCCTTTACGCCTAGTATAAGTTTCGGCCAACTCATCTTCTTCTTCCCACACGCTATTCTCAACCATGTTACTGACATTAGATCCGTAAGCGCCATCTGCATTACCATAAACACGTAACGCCGCAGTTTCCAAATCACAGCCATGCTCTGCTTGGTAAGCCAAGGAATGTTTACGAATAAAATTTTGCTCCAACGGTTCATCGGCGCTTGCCGCCATAAATGCGGCCTCAGCCAATAATTTAATTTGCAAAGGCAGTAAGTCACGGAAGATACCGGATAGCGTAATCACCACATCAATTCGGGGTCTGCCTAATGCGGCGAGCGGAATTAACTGCGCACCGGCAAGTCGGCCATAACTATCGAAGCGCGGCAATGCACCCATTAGGGCTAATGCCTGACCGATTTGTCCACCCTCTGATTTTAGATTATCACTACCCCATAAAACCATGGCTATTGATTCAGGTAATGCATTGCCATCATCAATAAATTTTTGGACAATTTTTTCAGCTTGCTTAGCGCCGTCTTTCACTGCAAAAATACTGGGAATGCGAAAAGGATCAAAACCGTGCAAATTGCGGCCCGTCGGCAAAACTTCAGGATTGCGCATCACATCCCCGCCGGCTGCGGGTCGAATAAAACGACAATCGAGGGCGTCGAGCATGCCAGTAACCTCAGTCTCTAGTGACATGAGTTGATTGGCACGGATCATTTTTGCGAATAACGCTTCTAAGATTTCTTGTGAACCATGCTGCAGGAGGTCTTGATGCCGACTCATAACGTCACTCGGTATCTGGCCATCCAGCAACTCTTGGACGACTGAATCGTCCACCGGATGATCTAAAGCAACATCTGCCATTGCTTTTAATAAACCAAAACGTTCCGCAAGCGGCGGAACAGCACCCACAATATGCAAGCCGTGGGGTATCAAGGTGTACTCAAGCTTAAGTAAATCAGTATATAAATTACTAACCAAGCCCTCTAAAGCCCTTTTATCAGCCACATCCCAAAGCGGGTCAGCTGGGCATAAATCTATTTCTGCGGCTTGCGCTTGAATTAAAGCCGCCAAATCACGACTTTCATTTTCTAATTCAGGCTCGAGACTGCGCCACCGTTCAATCGATGCTTTTAAATCAGCTAGCCCAGCATAGAGGCCTGCCTGAGTTACTGGTGGGGTTAAATAACTAACCAATGTGGCGCCCGAACGGCGTTTAGCGATCGCCCCTTCGGAAGGATTATTTGAGGCATATAAATAAATATTAGGCAAATCATCAATCAGCCGATCAGGCCAACATGCGCCGCTCATGCCAGTTTGTTTACCCGGCATAAACTCGAGTGCTCCGTGCGTACCAAAATGAACAACTGCATTGGCCGCAAAATCTTCTCTGAGATAGCGATAAAAAGCGGAGAAGGCGTGGGTGGGAGCAAAGCCATGCTCAAACAATAATCTCATCGGATCGCCTTCATATCCAAATGACGGCTGCACTGCTAATAAAATATTGCCAAATTGCTTGCCTAAAACAAAGATAGAGCTGCCATTACTTAATTGTTTACCAGGTGCAGGCCCCCACTGCGCTTCAATTTCTTTAAGCCAACGCTCACGCTTAACATGATCATTTGCAGAAATTAAAGTATGCACATTTGCATCAGCGCCATATTGTTGAGCATTCCCTTTTAATAATTGTTCCCGCAATTCATCGGTGGTGGCAGGCACGTCAACTGTGTAACCCCTTGCTTTCATACCCAACAATAAATTATGGACAGACTCAAAGACACTTAAATAAGCTGCACTGCCAATATTGCCAGCATTGGGAGGAAAATTAAATAAAACAATCGCTACTTTGCGTTGGGCTCGCTCGGAGCGGCGTAAATCAACTAGCTTGCCCACCCTTGCAGCTAACATGCCAACGCGCTCTATACAGGTAAACATATCTTGGGGATTATGGGCCTCTGTAAACGTGCACTCTTTATGACAACCGTGACAGGTCTTCCCAGCAGCGCCAGGTCGGCCGCCATAAACCATCGGCACAGTTGAACCATCCAGCTCTGGAATGGCAACCATGATCGTGCTCTCTACAGGCAGTAGACCGCGATCAGAGTCACCCCATTGTTCTAAGTTCTGAAACTCTACTGGATGGGCTGCAATATAAGGTACATTTAATTTTGCTAAAACTTCTTCAGCCGCTTTGGCATCGTTATATGCAGGTCCACCAACTAATGAGAAACCTGTCAAAGAAATTAGGGCATCAATACTCGCTTCACCATTTTGTGTAAAAAAAGTATCAATCGCTGGACGCGAATCTAGGCCCGAAGAAAAAGCCGGGATGACTTGCAAGCCCTGGGCCTCTAAAGCAGTAATTACCGGATCGTAGTGTCCACTGTTACCTGAAACTAAATAAGAGCGCAACAGCAGGATACCCACTTTGCCCCGCGCCTTGGGTTCCGGCACGACCACTGGCAGGTCTTGTAAACGTTCGCTTAGCCGCCCATTCATACGGGGGTGATAGACACCAAGATCAGGGTAAGCAACGGGATCGATAGCTTTGGCATTCTCGCGCAAACTTGCTCGTGCACCTGCTGCATAACGATTGATCAGATAACTCATTAAATTAAATAAATTTTCTTGCGAGCCACCTAACCAGTATTGTAAAGAGAGGAAATAGGCGCGTAAATCTTGGGCTGTGCCTGGAATAAAACGCAAGACCTGGGGTATCAAGCGCAACATCTTCATTTGTTTTGCCCCAGCAGTAGCACCCCCCTTACTGTTGCCGCCCTTATCTTTACTTGTAGGGCGTAACTTTTTCATTAAGGCCATTAAGGGACTGGCTGGCAAACTCATATCAAGCTTACTTAGGCGCGTTAGCTTGGTAACATCTCCGGCCGACATCGCACACAACATCGCATCACACTGCTCACGCCGCGCACGCAAGTTATCGATGATTGGCAAGTAATGGTCTTCAAGAAACAGCATTGTGACAATCACAATATCGCCTGCGGCAATATCATTTTTGCACTCTGTTAATAACTTTTCACTGGCTGCATATTCACTGGCAGAGTGAATTTTTAGGGAAAGACCAGGGATGGTTTTTTGTAACTCTCGCTCAGCTCGACGCGCAGCACTATTTAAGTGTGTATCCATGGTAATCAATACCATGTTCATTGACTTTTTTTGAGTGCGTGCTGCGGCTAATTCTGCCATCGATAGTCTCCAGAACCCTATTCTTAATAAGATTTAAGAAAGTGTCAATTAAATTTTACATAGCGTAGGGTAAAAACTTAGTTACAAATTCGGGTAAACCCTTAAAAGTAAATCGGGATTCTCCAATCCTCAGTCTAGATTTAAATTACTAGGAACATATTCAGCAGCGTCGCTGGTGATAAATTTAATTGATAAATGAAGGTCATTAGTGAAATTATCAAAAGCTGTAGACACTTCGTGTAATAGTGGCCAAGTCCTAAGCGATAAAAGTTTATTGGAGCAAAATTCACTACAGCAATCCGCTTTAATAGAACCGCTACCAATCCATTCGGGCCCTCAAGAACACCTGGGTTGGTTAGTTCGCGCTATAGAAAAATCGATTATTCCCCGCCTACTCTCGACGCATTTAAATGCCCAAACTGCGGATGATGCTAAACACTTTTTATCTAAGTCAGTCGAAGACCCCGAAAAAATTGCTACTTTAACAAAGCTAGTGTTAGCTGAAGAAAGCTCAGTTGCTGGCAGATACGTTAGTGAGCTACATGCTAGCGGTATTCCCTTAGATGAAATCTATTTACGTTTGCTTGCTCCGGTTGCGCGCCGTTTAGGAGAAATGTGGGATGACGACGAATGCTCCTTCCATCAGGTGACCGTAGCTTTATGGCGCTTGAAACAACTCATGTATGACCTGAGCCCACTATTTCAAGAGTTTGCCCGCTCCGATACCTTGGGTGCGCGCGCCATGCTGATCCCTATGCCCGGCTCACAACATACCATGGGCCTATTTATGGTCTCCGAATTTTTCCGCCGCGCAGGCTGGAAAGTTTGGGGTGAATGGGCGAACTCAGAAGCCGAAATTCTTGCCCTCATCAAAACTGAATGGTTCGATTTAATCGGCATTTCTGTTAGCGTACAAGATCAGTTCGATGCCTTAGCTAGCTTTATTAATGTCATTCGGGCTAACTCACAGAATCCTAAAATTGGCATTATGGTTGGCGGACCTATTTTTGTTGCCCATCCCGAACTCATAGCGCAGGTAGGTGCTGATATCACCGGCGTCGATGCGGAACAAGCCCTAGAGCAGGCAGAGATTTTGCTGACCAAAATTCATGGTCGCCACCCTCGCTCGCTATAGCGCCAAGACTAGGTAGAAGTAGCTGTTCTTAGATTTTCTAGGCTGACTTTTATTTCAGCCATCCCTTCGGCGATTGAATAAGGCGGAACGTAATTGAGTTGTCTACGTGCTGCGGTAATATTTAAAGTGAAAGCATAGCCCATCAGTCTCACCATTTCCCGCACTAAAGGTGGCTTACCTACTAACGGCAAATAAGCCCAACCTGTTTCTGCAAAATGGGCTAACGCCCAAGCTAAGCTTTTTGGCATTGACCATCTTGGCGCTTGAAAACCGCCCGCCTGCAAACGCGCGATCATAAATTCCTTAAAGGTCGCGGGTTCACCATCACTAATATATAAAGCTTGACCCACTACCTCGTGATTCATTGCCAGCAATACAGCTGCGCATAAATTTTCTACATAACACGTTGAAAACAAATAACTTCCATAATCAAACCAAGCAAATTTGCCTGTCTTGATAGCAGGCCCAATAATCCGTTCGATTGCATCATTTGGCCCCCAAACAAATGCTGGGCGTAAAGCCACTGTTTGAAATGAAGTGCTTGCCGCTGACAAGACCAACTCTTCAGCGCGCGCTTTACTGAATGAATAAGGCAATTCAGCCCGCCGAGTCAAAGGTGCAGTTTCATCTAGATCGAATAAGTCTTGCGGCGCATGCATAACAACTGAGGCAGCACTAAGATAAATAAATTTTTTAACTGCTGCTGCTTGGGCAGCTTTTAAAAGTATGCGAGTTAGTTCTATATTCGCGCTAGCAAATTCTGCTGGTGTACTCCCCAGCTCTAATAAGCCAGCCGCATGAATGACGACATCACACTGTTTTAGTTGGGCCTCAAGATCTTTTGGTTTATCTAGTTCAAACTGCCAAGCTATGCCCCCAAGCCCCTCAACGCGGTTGCGCGCCTCAGTCGAGCGCACATAACAAATGAGCCGATACTGTCTAGCCAGTAATTTTTTTAGCAGCGCTTGACCAATAAAACCGCTTGCACCAGTTAAGAAAATGGTTAGCAAAAAGAGACTTCAATATTGCCAGAGTACTTCGTTACGGCGCATAAATGGCAAGCTCCAAGGAGGGTTGTAGCGAGCAAATTGAGCTTCCCCTATTGGCTTAAGACCCTTTTGTTCCATCCATAAGCGTAGTTCAGTGGTTTTTTCCACTACTTTTTCAGGGCTATTAAACCCCGTAAATTGAATTACTGCTTTTTTCATGGCTGGAATTTCTCGCAGCTGAATTTGTCGATCAAGTGGCACTGGTAACGTTGCCAAAGTATATTGGCTGGGCATTAAAAATGAGACTTTCCATTGACCGGCTTTTTGTGCCATTAAAATCGGTTGATTCTTTTGATCGGCTAAAACAGTTGTCGGCTCAAATGGCGCAACGCTTACCGGCACGGTCATGGCAATTTTTTCACTAGTGCCGGGCACGGTATTGTTGTTACCGCTTGGGCGGGCTTGATTACCCCCAAATATATAGGCAGCGATGAGACGAAAACCCTTATTTGAAGCGCTATCTAGGTCACCATCAACTACAACTTCCGCCAAAATATGTTGCGCATAGGCGCGCAATTCATAAGGGGCTTGCTGTTCGATAACCGTATATTGAGGTTCTTCAGTGGCCATAGCTGCTTGCGTTAAAAGGAGTGAATAGAATAAGAAAAAGGCGCTGGATAAGCGGATTAATAAGGGATGCATACCTAATGATAAGTTGATTCTTTGTTGAGTGGGGGCAGCGTGATAAAAGGGTCTGACATAATGCCCGAATGTCTATTAAAAACGACTCAGCCTTAGCCGACCTAGCCTACCAAAAAGCTGCGCTGAATTTGGTATCCCGTACTTTTGCAATTACGATTCCATTATTACCGCCCATGATTGAAAGAGCGACTGGATGCGCCTACCTACTCTGCCGTATTGTCGATACGATTGAAGATGCGAACTGCCTTTCGGTAGCTGAAAAAGTCGGTTTGTCAGAACTATTTCTCGCCGCTTGCCTGAACCAAAAACCGATTAGTGAATTTGTCCAAGCTTGCAGTAAAGCTCTAGAATTACACCCCAATTTAGCTGAGCGCGATTTAATTTCACATACTGCAACGGTAGTACGAATTTTGCATCGTTGCCCAGCCAATCAACAGACTGCTATTTTGCGTTGTATCACCATCATGTCGCAGGGGATGGCTCGTTTTCATGTCAAACAAAATCCCTTTGGGCTGAAGGATATTGAGGAATTTGAAGAGTATTGCTATGTCGTTGCTGGCGTCGTGGGGGAAATGCTAACCAGTCTTTTTGCTGCCCACTCACCTCAATTTGCCCAAGCTATTGCCAAGCAAGAGTCACTCGCAATTGCTTTTGGTCAAGCATTGCAAATGACTAATATTTTAAAAGATTCACTAGAAGATCGGGCTCGCGGAGTTTCATGGTTACCACAAAATTCGACACAAGCTGAGTTGTTAGCGTTAGCAATACAAAAACTCGATGCTGCCCTAGCTTATATTCTATGTATTCCCAAGGCAGAAATTGGGATGCGGCGTTTTTGTTTGCTCGCTCTTGGTTTAGCTGTATTAACACTCGACAAACTAGCGAGCGATAAAAAAATCACCACTATCCATCCTCACAAAATTTCTCGCCGTACCGTCGCCTGGTTTTATCGTTTTACCAAAATAGCGGCACACTCGAATACCTTAATCCAACTATTTTTTTATTGGGCTACGCGGCCACTAAAAAGGGTGGTGGTGCGAGGTTAGCCAAGAATAACGCCTTCATGCTGCAATAACCATTGTTTAATTTGCCGATAAAACCCGGGGGTATCTTCTTGCATAAAACCCCCCAGTTGCTTAGCTGCCACTACGCGATGGCAAGGAATGACTAAGGGATAATAATTGGCACCACATGCAGATCCTACAGCTCGTGGACCACTATGTATTTTTTTGGCGATCTCACCATAGGTGGTGGTTAATCCAGTTGGAATTTTGGCTACCGTTGCCCATACCTTTTGCTGGTGTTCCGTGCCAACCGGCTTAAGTGGAATATCAAAAATAAATTTAGCATTCTGAAAATATTGGGCACACTGGTGGGCTACTTCTTTAGCCAAGTCATTATTCGGTGCTTGTAAGCGGGTCTGTAATGACAAATAACTAATTTTTGTCACCATCAAGCTGCCATCGACCATTTCAGTCTGTATACCCAATTTGCCAAAGGGGGCAGATATGACGCAGCCAGAGCTGGAAGGAGCTAAAGAAACTAGCGGAGGGGAGTTTTTAGGCATTCTTAACAATTCAGTAAGTACTGACAACTTAATCTACATAATCTGACGCGTTTTTGATTGATGTTTGCTATATTAAAACGCTCATTGTCCACTTTAGGAACATATCATGGATTCTTTTTTTGACGCTTGGCCTCTTTGGAGCCAAGCAGTCCTGGTGATTTTTTTACTTGCGCTTTCGGGGTTTTTTTCCATGTCCGAAACCAGTATGCTAGCAGCTAATCGTCATCGCTTAGGTTTGCTGGCAAGTCAAGGCAATCCTGGGGCTGCAATTGCTGAGCGCTTATTGCAACGGATCGATTCTTTACTCTCAGTATTACTCATTTCTAACAACCTCATTAATACCATTCTGCCTATTTTAGTAACCAGTTTAGCCCTCCATTTATTTGGTCATAGTGGTTTCGTCTTAACCATCTCGACCATTGTAATTGCTTTATTAATTATTATTTTTAGTGAAATTACGCCGAAAGTAATCGGAGCAGCTTTTCCTGAAGCTATTGCTAGCAAGGTTAGTTGGATTATCCTACCCCTCACCTATATTCTTCAACCCTTGCTATGGTTCATTAATCGTTTTGTCTCTGGCTTAATGGGCTTGTTTGGGCTTTCAACGGCTGGCAATAATGCAGCTATGTCAGCTGATGAATTACGTAGCTTAGTTTTAGAGTCAAATCATTTTGTCTCAAGTCAATACCGCAATATCTTATTAAATTTATTTAATTTAAAAAACATTTTGGTTGACGATGTTATGACGCCAAAAGCGAAAATTGAAATCCTCGATTTATCGCGGCCCATTGATGAAGTCGTGCAACAGTTAGAAACCTGCTATCACAATAAATTACCCGTC
>CANKKB010000028.1 GCA_947482555.1 Burkholderiaceae bacterium
ATTGATGGGATGACTGTTGGCGGAACTGCCTGATGGGCTTAAAATAGGCTCATGAGCTCAAGAAACTTAACCCCCCAAGAAAATTGGTATACCAGCGTTGATAAAACCTCGGCAACCGATGATCAACGCATTGCCGATATTTCTGTTCTACCTCCTCCGGAACATTTAATTCGTTTTTTCCCCATTGATGGTACCCCCATCGAAAAACTCATTAGCCAGACACGCCTCAACATTCGTAATTGTATTCATGGTAAAGATGATCGGCTGCTAGTCATTATTGGCCCCTGCTCAATTCATGATCCAAGAGCTGCGCTTGAATACTGTCATCGCTTACTTAAAGAACGGGCGCGTTTTGCTGGCGAACTAGAAATTGTGATGCGGGTGTATTTTGAAAAACCTCGCACGACAGTTGGTTGGAAGGGATTAATTAACGATCCTTATCTTGATGAAAGCTTTCGCATAGAAGAGGGTCTGCGCATTGCGCGCCAAGTATTAATGGAAATCAACCGCTTGGGCATGCCTGCTGGTAGTGAGTTTTTAGATGTGATATCACCCCAGTACATTGCTGATCTTATATCCTGGGGTGCAATTGGAGCGCGGACTACTGAGAGCCAAGTGCACCGCGAATTAGCTTCAGGCTTATCTGCTCCCATTGGCTTTAAAAATGGTACTGATGGCAATATTAAAATTGCGACTGATGCCATTCAAGCAGCGCGACGTCCGCACCACTTTCTCTCAGTACATAAAAATGGTCAAGTCGCGGTCGTGCAAACGAACGGCAACAAAGACTGCCATGTGATTTTACGCGGGGGTAAAGAACCAAACTATGAAGCACAGTATGTTGCTGAGGCCTGTACCGAACTTGCTGCAGCGAAGCTGCCAACGAGCTTAATGATTGACTTATCACATGCCAACTCAAGTAAACAACACGAGCGGCAAATTGTGGTAGCAGAGAGTATTGCCCAACAAATTGAAGCAGGTTCGCGCAAAATTTTTGGGGTGATGATTGAAAGCCATTTATTAGGTGGGGCGCAGAAATTTACCCCCGGCAAAGACGACCCGAGCCAACTTGAGTACGGTAAAAGTATTACTGATGCCTGTATTGATTGGGATAGCTCGGTGCAAGTACTTGAACGTTTAGCTCAAGCGGTTAAAAAACGGCGGCGCTAAAAACGGATATTACGTAAATTAGGACTGGTCAAAATGGGGCCAAGATTAGCTTGGCGTGTTTTGATTTTTCCACAAAATATCTGTGCCGCCAGCAGCGCGATTTAAAACGCGTGCTAAGACAAATAATAAATCGGAAAGTCGATTGACATATTGACGAGGTGCATCGTGAATCGGCTCATCCCAACCTAACTTCACAATTGAACGTTCTGCGCGCCGACATACTGTTCGACAAACGTGGGCTTGCGCAGCTGCGCGTGTTCCCCCAGGCAAAATAAATTCGGTTAGGGGCGGTAAGCTAGCGTTGTACTGTTTTAACCAAATATCGAGTTGCTCAACCTGCTCAGCTTTTAATAAGGTGTAATTGGGAATACATAATTCGCCTCCCAAATCGAATAAATCATGCTGGATCCGTAAAAATAATGAGAGCATTTCAGTGGCAATCGCTGGGGGCAGTGTCTCAGTCATAAGGACGCCAATTTCTGAGTTCAATTCATCAACGTCGCCCATTGCGCAAATACGATTGTGGTCTTTATCGACCC
Source organism: Burkholderiaceae bacterium (assembly GCA_947482555.1). GTDB lineage: Bacteria > Pseudomonadota > Gammaproteobacteria > Burkholderiales > Burkholderiaceae > Polynucleobacter. The sequence goes on from CANKKB010000028.1 coordinate 1,710, forward strand.
TACTGCCATCACCTAGTCCGGTGGTCCCTGCATCGCCTGTACGCGTAGCTATTTTTGAAAGTCGATTGCCCATACCTTATTATAAGTAAATGGCTAAAATAGTCCGATGAACGCTATTAATCCACTTGCTGAAGAACTGGCCATTACAGTGCGCCAAGCAGAGCTAGTAGCCGCGCTCAAGCCAATCCTAGCCGAAGATCAGCTACTGTGGCTCCCCGAAGATACTATTCCTTATGAATGCGATGGCTTAGCCGCCTATCGCCGGATGCCTTTGGCGGTGGCTTTGCCTCAAAGTGAGGCTCAAGTCATTGCCATTCTCAAGGTCTGCCATCAATTGCAAGTGCCAATCGTACCCCGTGGCTCTGGCACCGGACTTTCTGGTGGGGCCATGCCAATTGCCCAAGGTTTGGTTCTTTCTCTGAGTAAGTTAAAAAAAATATTGGCTATCGACCCCTTCTCTCGTACTGCCACCGTTCAACCTGGGGTACGTAATTTAGCAATTTCTGAGGCAGTAGCCCACCTCAACTTATATTACGCTCCCGATCCGTCTTCACAAATTGCCTGCTCCATTGGCGGTAATGTTAGTGAAAATTCAGGTGGTGTCCATTGCCTGAAATATGGCCTCACACTGCAAAACATTTTACGCATACGGGTTGTTTTAATGAATGGCGAAGTAGTTGAATTCGGTGGCTTAGCACCTGATGTGCCTGGTCTTGATTTATTAGCTATCTTGATTGGTAGCGAAGGGATGCTGGGAATTGTGACCGAAGTCACTGTGAAACTCGTACCCAAACCGCAGCTCGCGAGAGTCATTATGGCTAGCTTTGCCGATATTGAAAAAGGCGGTAATGCCGTAGCCGCTATTATCGCCGCAGGAATTATTCCGGCTGGCTTAGAAATGATGGATAAAGCAACTACGCGTGCGGTTGAAGAGTTTGTTCATGCCGGATACGATCTTAATGCTGAAGCTATTTTGCTGTGTGAATCTGACGGTACTCCTGAAGAAGTCAGTGAAGAAATTGCGCGCATGGTTGCAGTCCTAGAAATTGCTGGCGCAAGTCGCATTCAGGTTTCAGAAAATGAAACTGAACGACTGCGCTTTTGGAGTGGCAGAAAAAATGCCTTCCCAGCTGCCGGCCGAATCGCTGCCGACTATTACTGCATGGATGGTACCATTCCTCGCCGGCATATAGCTACCCTCTTACGCCGCATAAAAGCAATGGAAGTGAAATATCGCTTAGGTTGCCTAAATGTTTTTCATGCAGGCGATGGTAATATGCATCCGCTGATTTTATTTAATGGCGCCGATATTGATGAGTGGCATCGCGCCGAAGAATTTGGAACTGAAATTTTAGAGGCTTGCGTTGAGTTAGGCGGAACTATCACCGGCGAACATGGTGTTGGCATCGAAAAAATTAATTCCATGTGCGTGCAATTTGGCGAAGCTGAGCGCGAAATGTTTTGGGGTGTTAAAGCCGCCTTTGATCCTGACATCTTATTGAATCCTGATAAAGGTATCCCGACTCTAAATCGTTGTGCGGAATATGGGCGCATGCGTATTAGCGGTGGTATGCTGCCACACCCTGAGCTGGAGCGCTTTTAATGTCAGCTGCAGTTACAGATAGTAGTGTTATGCAAAATAGCGTCAATGCATTTCGTGAGCAAATACTTGTTGCCAAAAAAAATCAAACCCCTCTTTCTATTGAGGGTGGTGCGACTAAAAACTGGTATGGTAATCCGAACAGCTTCGCCAAACTAAGCACAACAACTTATCGCGGAATTCTAGATTATCAACCTGAAGAATTAGTGATTACCGCCTGTACTGGCACTCCTCTGCAAGAAATTGAAATGGCTTTGGCACAACGCAGTCAGGTTTTAGCGTTTGAACCACCACACTTTGGCGACAAAGCTACTTTCGGAGGTGCAATAGCAGCCGGCCTAGCCGGTCCCGCTCGAATTAGCACGGGTAACTTAAGGGATTTTGTTCTCGGCGTACGCTTGCTGGATGGGCGCGGTAACGACCTAAGTTTTGGCGGCAAAGTGATGAAAAATGTTGCAGGCTATGATATTTCCCGCTTACTACCCGGCTCTCTAGGTACATTGGCTTTATTACTCGAAGCCTCGGTAAAAGTATTGCCAAAGCCGGCCGCAAGCCTGACTTTACGGGCCATGATTTCTCAAGCACAAGCACTAAAGCTACTAAATCAGTGGGCTGGACAGCCTCTACCACTCTCGGCGAGCGCCTGGATTGGGACGAGTAATGACCAGCAAGAAGGTGAGTTAAGTATTCGTTTAGCGGGGGCAAATGCCGCTGTGAGCTCTGCAAGCGCAATGATCACCTCTGCAATTGGTGCCAGCGATGTTTCCCCAACAGTTGCAGCGCAATTTTGGCAGAACCTGCGTGAACAAGATTTACCGTGTTTCCAAATAGCCGATCTAGGGCAAGCGCTCTATCGCTTAGCCTTACCCGCTGCTTGTCCTCCATTACAGTTTCCAGAAAGTCAGTTGAATTCGCTGGTCCTCGAATGGCATGGTCAAGAACGTTGGTGGCGAGGCCCAAGCGACCCAGATTGTTTCGCGACGCTTAAAAAATTAGCTTTGGCACAGGGTGGACATGCAACCCAATTTAAGGTCAGTAATGCCCCTATCGCAAATACGCAACGTTTTACGCTGTTAAGCGAAAACCCACTTACTGTTGGCCTAGCAACAGTTCAACAGCGCTTACGACAAGCCTTTGACCCAGCGGGCATTTTTGCCACTGGTCGCATGGCTTAGGTCCCGCTAAATGCATACCGAATTAGCTCCTCATTTAGCAAACACAACTGCGGGTATTGAAGCAGCCAAACTTTTGGCCCAATGCGTTCATTGTGGATTTTGCGGTGCCACTTGCCCAACCTATCAACTATTAGGCGATGAATTAGATAGTCCGCGAGGACGGATTTATCTCATTAAACAGATGGCTGAGGGCAGTGCGCCCACCGAAAAAACGCGTTTGCATTTAGATCGATGTCTTACTTGTCTGAGTTGCGAAACGACCTGTCCCAGTGGAGTTCAATACGGTAATTTATTGGATATCGGCCGCCAATGGGCAGAAACTGAAACCCCGCCGCGACCTTTCAAGGAGAGGTGTACGCGCTGGTTATTACGCGAGGTACTAACGCGTCCCTGGCTCTTTAATTCAGCAATCAATTTAGGGCGAATCTTTCGCCCGCTGATGCCATTAGAGCTTAAAAGAAAAATTCCTACCCTCAAAAGTCCACTTGATCAGCTTGGCACATCTCAGCCAATCGATCCTCATGCTCGTCCCATTACCCAGCCACTTCGTCATGCGCGCACCATGCTCATCTTAGAAGGTTGCGTACAACCAGCAATGTTGCCTAATATAAATTCCGCAACGGCACGGGTACTCGATGCCGTTGGTGTTAACTTGCTTAGCGCTGACAAAGCAGGTTGTTGTGGGGCGTTGCGGCATCACCTGAATCATCAAGAGGGTGGCTTGGCAGATGCGCGCCGCAATATTGATGCTTGGTGGCCCTATGTAGTGGGCGTAGAACCCAGCCTCAATGGCAAACCTATCGAAGCCATCGTGATGACCGCATCAGGTTGTGGCGCCATGGTTAGTGACTATGGCCACCTATTGCGCGGCGATCCGCAATATGCCGATAAAGCCAAAACTATTTCTAAATTATGCAAAGATCTCTCTGAAATTTTGCCGGCTTTTGCTCCGCAATTAGAGGTCTTGCTTGGTAGTGATAAAAAACCTGGGGTGGTCTACCATCCACCTTGCACTCTTCAGCATGGTCAGCAAATTCGCCTCAATATCGAACGTTTATTATCTAATCTGGGTGTGCAAGTCGCTTTATGCGCAGATAGCCATCTATGTTGTGGCTCAGCAGGCACTTATTCAATTTTGCAGCCCGAGTTATCAGCCCAACTACGTCAGCAAAAATTAGTTAATCTCAATACGGCTTGCGCAGAAAGCGGAGCAAAAGTCATTGTTTCTGCTAACGTCGGTTGTATTACGCATTTACAACAAGAATCAAATCCTGTGGTGCATTGGGTTGAAATTTTAGATCAACTAATTCAGGCAAAAAATCCTCCCCGTCAATGAGTTCGATTGCGCAGCGGCTTGAGATTATCCATCGGCGCATCAGAGAAGCTGCGGAAGCGGCAGGCCGCTTACCAAGCGATATCCGCTTACTTGCCGTCAGTAAGACTGTACCTGTAGCCCTTATCCGTGAGGCTTATGCTGCTGGGCAACACGCTTTTGGAGAAAATTATGCACAAGAGGCAAGCGAAAAAATAATCGCCCTTGCCGATCTTAGGCAAAATTTAGAATGGCATTTTATTGGTCCTCTACAGAGTAATAAAACGAAAGAGGTAGCAACCTTATTTGACTGGGTGCATAGCATTGATCGCCCCAAGATTGCGCAACGGCTTTCAGCGCAAAGATTGATTGAACCCCGATTGCAGCCCCTACAGGTCTGTGTACAAGTCAATCTTAGTGGCGAAACCACAAAAGGTGGTGTAGCACCCCATGAAATTACAGAACTCTGTGACCTGGTAGCTCAACTGCCAGCCATTTGCCTGCGCGGCCTGATGACAATTCCAGCGCCAAGCGCTAATCCAGTAATACAGGCTAGAGCTTGCGCCCAATTACGACAATATTTTACCGAGTTAGCAGCTGCGCGCCTTGGTAATCCTGCTTATGCCCATTTTGATACCCTCTCGATGGGCATGTCAGATGATTTAGAGGCCGCTATCGCCGAAGGAAGTACCCTAGTACGGATTGGCACTGCCATTTTTGGCCAGCGCAATTAGCGCTAGAATAAAAACTTGATGACAAATTCTGCTAAACCACTGCACCCCAATATGCGCATTACTTTTATTGGTGGCGGTAATATGGGGCGTGCGCTTATTAGTGGTCTGCTGCAGCATGGTTTTCTAGTCCAGCAAATTCAAGTAGTCGATGCGTATGCGCCAACGCGTGAAAAACTCCACGCCGATTTTCAGCTCACCACACTCGAGAGCGTTGCAGATGTTTTACTCGAAGCTAATGCAGATCATATTCTGGTATTAGCCGTTAAACCTCAAGATTTCAAAACAGCTGCTCTAAGCTTACAGCCTATCTTAAAAAAGAACGGCGCTGCTTTGGTCCTTAGTATTGCAGCGGGTATTCGTTTGGCTGAAATGTCGCGCTGGTTAGATCATGCCTTATGTATTCGGGCGATGCCCAATACGCCGGCCTTAATTGGTCAAGGCATTACTGCGCTATTTGCTACTTCTGCAGTCGATACGATGGGGCGGGAAAGGGCTGGGCTCATTTGTAATGCAGTTGGTCAAAGCCTCTGGCTGAGCGAAGAAGATTTAATGGATGCGGTAACGGCTTTATCCGGAAGTGGGCCAGCCTATGTCTTCGCATTTCTCGAAGCCCTTCAGGCTGGTGGAGAAAAACTCGGTTTGAGCAGCGCAATTGCCCGTCAATTGGCTTATGCGACTTTGTCTGGCGCTACTGCATTAGCGCAACAGTCAAGCGACTCCCCTGCTACTCTGCGCGCTAAGGTCACGTCTAAAGGCGGCACTACCGCAGCAGCACTCGCGGTTTTAGAAAATCAACAATGGCAAGCCATTTTAGAAAAGGCGCTAGAAGCGGCCGCTAAAAGAGGCAAAGAATTGGGTGATGAATTAAGCCAGTAAGCCGGCAACAATGCCTAAAAACAAACAGGCACCCAGCCAATTATTATGCCGAAACGCTGCAAAACACTTATTCCGGTCGCGGCTTGAAACTAAACGTAACTCATAAATTGCGCAAGCTAATGCAGCTAGCCAACCCAAATAAAAATAAATATTTAACTGCGCTAAATAGGCAACCCAAAGTTGGGTTATTAGTAGGACAGCGTAACTAAAGCCGATGGCCTTTACTTCAAAACGACCAAAGGTAATGGCTGAGGTATGCAGACCTAAACGCAAATCATCCTCACGATCAACCATCGCATAAGCAGTGTCATAAGCAATTGCCCAAAAAATATTACCGAGCAATAAAATCCACGCCTCAAGAGGCACTTGCTGTTGCACCGCTGCATACGCCATGGGAATTCCAAAGCCAAAAGCGATGCCCAGTACCGCTTGCGGTATCACAAAAAAACGTTTTGTAAAGGGGTAGACTATGGCGATTAATAAAGCACATACAGATAACGATTTAGTCAGTAGATTTAAGGGCTGAATTAAGACAAAGGCAACGAGTGCTAAGCTTGCAGCCAGCAATAATGCCTCTCTTGTGCCAACTTTGCCGCTGGTTAAAGGGCGTTCGCGGGTGCGCTCGACATGGCGATCAAAATCGCGATCAGCAAAATCATTAACTGCACAACCTGCGCTACGCATGAGCACAGTACCCAAGACAAAAATAACGAGTAAATCGGGTTTGGGCCAGCCATCACTGGCTAAAAATAGCGCCCATAAAGTTGGCCATAAAAGCAAAAGAATTCCAACCGGCTTATCCAAGCGTATCAGTTGAATATAGGCTTGCAAGCGGGACAAAATTAGATTGCCTTCACTCCAGGTAATTTACATGCTTGAATTGCCTGCGCCAAAATCTTCATGAGCGCGACCCGCGGATAGCTTTTGCGCCATACCAAACTAACTCGTCTAGTGGGAATGGGTGCGACAAAGGGTAAATAACGAATCAGCCCATCTTTTGTTTTGGGGTCTGGCACAGAAGTGCGCGGTAAGACAGTTATACCAATGCCACCAGCGACCATCTGCCGAATTGTCTCCAGTGAGGAGCCTTCAAAATTCCGCTGCTCGCCATCCATTGAGTTCCCAGCGAAGCGATTCAATTCAGGGCAAACGCCAAGGACATGATCGCGAAAACAATGACCCGCACCCAAGAGTAAGGTATTTTGGTCTTTCAATTCTGCGTGACTAATTTCATTTAACTGCACCCAAGGATGGCCTTTAGGTATCGCCACTAAAAAGGGCTCATCATAAAGATCAATACTATCTAAACCCATACTGGGAAAAGGATCAGCTAAAACGGCACAATCTAAATTACCTTGGCGCAACATTTCCAGCAAGCGCACAGTGAAATTTTCTTCCAGAAATAAAGGTGTGTTTGGCAAAGTTTCTCGCGCTACGCGCACTAAACTAGGGAGCAAATAAGGTCCAATGGTATAAATTGCCCCCAAACGAACTGGGCCCACCAAAGGATCTTGTCCGTGCTTAGCTAAATGTTTTAGGGCATTTGCTTCCTCTAAAACGCGTTGGGCTTGTTGCACAATTAGCGCCCCATTTGCAGTTAAGGCAACTTCAGCACTAGTGCGTTCAAAAATTTGTGAACCCAATTCTTCTTCTAATTTTTTAATGGCTACTGAAAGAGTAGGTTGAGAAACATGGCAAGCTTCGGCAGCACGTCCAAAGTGCCGTTCGCGGGCTACGGCAACGATATAGCGGAGTTCGGTAAGGGTCATAGGGTAATTATCAAGCTTTTAAAAATTCCGCGCGGGATCCAAGCCAGCGCTGTAATTGTTGGTCAACTAACTGGGGATGTTCCTGCAAAATACGTATTGCCGCTAGTTGGGCTAACTCTACCAACCATGCATCACGCTGTAAATCAACAAAGCGTAACATGCCATCTCCCGACTGTTTAGCGCCCAACAACTCACCAGGCCCACGGAGAGACAAATCGCGTTCTGCAATGACAAAGCCGTCAGCTACTTCGCGTAAGGTTTGTAAGCGCTCCTTAGCAGCCAGCGAAAGTGGCTCGGCATACATTAATAGACAAACGGAATCGGCTGAGCCCCGCCCCACTCGCCCCCGTAATTGATGAATTTGGGCATAGCCGAAACGCTCTGCATGTTCAATCACCATCAGCGCAGCATTAGGCACATCAACACCGACTTCTATCACCGTCGTTGCAACTAATAATTGAATTTTATTATCCTTAAAGGCGGCCATCACCGCCGCCTTCTCTGCGCTCTTTAGACGACCATGTACCAGGCCAATTTTAAATTGCGGTAAAGCAATGGTTAATTGGGCATAACTTTCTTCCGCAGTTTGTAGTTGCAACACCTCCGATTCTTCAATTAGAGGACAGACCCAATAGGCTTGCTGCCCTTTTTGTAGCCAGTCCTGTAAGCCAGCGATGACTTCAGAGCGACGGCTCGATTTAATCAACTTAGTGGTAATAGGCTTACGGCCGGGGGGTAATTCATCAATGATCGAGACATCTAAATCGGCATAGTATGTCATCGCTAAGGTTCGGGGGATGGGGGTGGCAGACATCATCAACTGATGACAATAGACCGTCTCCGAACCAACCCGCTGCTGAATTTCTAGCCGCTGACGCACGCCAAAACGGTGTTGCTCATCAATCACTGCTAAACCCAAGTTAGCAAAATGCACCGCATCTTGAATTAAGGCGTGGGTCCCAATAATTAATTGAGCTACCCCACTTTCAATTTCGGTTTGGGCTAATTTTTTTTCTTTGGCTTTGAGGCTGCCCGCTAACCACGCAATTTTTATTCCTAAGGGCGCAAACCATTCGCGCATTTTTAAATAATGCTGCTCAGCCAAAATTTCCGTCGGCGCCATTACCGTTGCCTGAAAACCCTGATCGATGGCGCGCGCTGCGGCTAAGGCAGCAACCACGGTTTTGCCGCTGCCAACATCGCCCTGTAATAAGCGATTCATGGGAAATGATTGGGCTAAATCGGCTTGAATTTCCGTCCAAACGCGCTGTTGCGCCTGGGTCAATTCGAATGGCAAAACATCAAGCAACTGTTGCTCTAGTGTTTTATTTTTTATTTTCTTCCCCGCTAACTTAGGCTCTGTTAGTAATTGCGGAGCACGGCGCTGCCGACGTAAGGCATGCGCACGTTTTAAAGAAATTTGTTGCGCCAGTAATTCTTCAAACTGAACCCGTCGCCAAGCGGGGTGTGTACGCTCTAGTAACGCTTGCGTATCTGCATCGGCTGGTGGTTGATGCAAGTAGTGAATGGCTTGCATCAATGAGTACCAATCGTTACCTGGTAATAACTCTGCCATGAATTCTGCAGGCAATAAATCGGCCAAGAAGGTTTGAATAGCCGGATGAACTAGGGCTTGCGCTACCGCCTTACGAATCACCGTTTGACTTACTCCAGCGGATGCTGGATAGATTGGCGTTAAGCTTTTCGGTAAAGGAGCGTCAGCTGCAATTGCTTTCACATTGGGATGAACCATTTCAGACCCCACATGGCCATCGCGAATTTCACCCCGAACGCGTAAATGGGCGCCAACTGCCATTTGCTTTTGTTGGCTAGGATAAAAATTGAGCCAGCGCAGATGCAATCGACCGGTCTCATCTTCAATGGTTACCAGTAGCTGCCGCCGTGGGCGATAAACGACTTGGCAGGAAACCACCTTGCCTTGAGTCTGTACCGCGCTAAAGCGACCCCGCTCGAGTGCATCAGCTATAGACCACAACTCAGTCTCGTCTTCATAGCGCGCTGGCAGGTGCAAGGCTAGTGCAATTGGGCTATCAAGGCCCATTTTTATCAGATTAGGTGGCAGTGTAAGCTTAGTCATGGTTAGAATCCAATCTCCGATGGTAACGCTATGCACCTTGCTGATTTCAATTACGACCTACCGCCCGAACTAATTGCCCAGTTTCCGCTTGCGGAACGGACAGATAGCCGGCTTCTTGAGGTAATTACTACGCCTGATGGTCTAACTCGCCTACAAGACCGGCAATTCCGCGACCTCATTGCGCTACTTGAGCCAGGAGACCTCCTCATCCTGAATGACACGCGCGTGATTCCAGCACGTATTTATGGCCACAAGCCTAGTGGGGGCAAAATTGAACTACTAATCGAGCGCATCACTGGTGAAAATACCGCACTAGTACAGATTCGGGCTTCAAAAAATCCGCAAATTGGTGCACGGTTAATTTTGCACCCCCTAATGGATGGACCAGAATCACATTCAATTGAAGTAGTCGTGAGCGCACATGCTGCGCCCTTTTATGAAATTCAATTTCCCGCAGATGTTTTCCATTTACTACCGCAATTTGGCGAACCACCTTTACCTCCATACATCACTCATAGACCGGATAAAGTTGATGTTGAGCGCTATCAAACTGTGGTTGCAAAAAATCCGGGCGCCGTTGCTGCCCCTACGGCAGGTTTGCATTTTGATGAAGCGCTACTAAAACAATGCAGGGATAAAGGGGTACAAATTAATACGCTCACACTCCATGTTGGTGCAGGTACCTTTACACCGGTGAGACAGGAAAATTTAGCGCAACATATCATGCACGCAGAATATTATTCCATTCCACCTGAAATAATTACCCAAATCAAGCACACACAGCTACAGGGAAAGCGAGTCATCACAGTAGGTACAACAACTTTGCGGGCCTTAGAAAGTTATGCACTTAGTGGCGCTAGCAGCGGAGAAACCAAACTCTTTATTACTCCCGGATTTAACTTTAGGATGGTTGATACTTTGATCACGAACTTTCATCTTCCAAAATCCACGCTACTCATGCTAGTCAGTGCATTTACTGGGATGCAGCCGATTCAGGCAGCTTACCAACATGCAATTGCGCAGCGCTACCGGTTTTTTAGTTATGGTGATGCTATGCTGCTGCACCGGCAAGCCCATCCACCGCTTTAATATTTAACTCAATTAACGATCATGTCGCCAATGCAATTCTCCGTCTTAGCCGAAGATTCACAAAGCCACGCGCGTTTAGGTCAGCTTGATCTGCCCCATGGCAGTGTTGAAACACCGATTTTTATGCCAGTAGGTACCTATGGCACGGTCAAGGCTATGACCCCAAGAGACTTGACTGAGGTTAAAGCCCAAATTGTGCTTGGCAATACTTTTCATCTTTGGCTACGTCCTGGACTTGAAGTCATTGCACGCCATGGTGGGCTGCACCGCTTCATGGGCTGGAATAAACCGATTTTGACTGATTCGGGTGGTTTTCAAGTATTTAGCCTAGGAGCACTGCGAAAAATATCTGAAGCAGGCGTGACTTTTTCTTCGCCTATTAATGGTGACAAATTATTTATGTCACCCGAAGTGTCAATGGAGATTCAAGCGGTGCTCAATAGCGATATTGCCATGCAGTTTGATGAATGCACTCCTTATGAAAATCAAGGTAAAGCAACTCCAGAGAAAACGGTGCGTGAATCACTAGAGCTTTCATTACGTTGGGGCGAACGTTCGCTCACACGATTTCGTACTCTAAATACCGGTAATGGTCTTTTTGGCATTGTGCAAGGCGGCATGTTTGAAGCCTTGCGCGATCTCTCGCTCGCCGCGGTCAGCGAGCAAGGTTTTGATGGTATTGCAATTGGCGGTCTTTCAGTTGGCGAACCAAAGCCTGAGTTTGAACGGATTCTGGCGCACACCGCACCCAAGTTACCAAAACAATTACCGCACTACCTCATGGGTGTTGGTACGCCCGAAGACTTAATGCTTGGCGTAACTCTGGGGATTGACATGTTTGATTGTGTAATGCCAACGCGTAATGCTCGTAATGGTTGGCTCTTTACCCGCTTTGGCGATCTTAAACTGCGTAACGCGGGATATAAAGATGATGAACGGCCGGTTGACCCTACCTGTAGTTGCTATACCTGCCAAAACTTTACCCGCTCCTACTTAAACCACCTACAAAAGGCGAATGAAATTCTCGGCGCCCAGCTCAATACGATTCATAACCTTGCTTATTACCTACAATTCATGGGGGAAATCCGCACAGCCCTAGCGCAAGATCGCTTTAGCGCTTATCGTGACGAATTCCGCAGTCAACGTCAGCGTGGAGTTGAACCTGGCCAAGATTAATGGGCTATATCCCCGCACAGTTTAGAATTGCGACTATTCAATCCAAATGGAGGTTTTACTATGTTTATCAGCAACGCGTATGCGCAAATACCTGGCTTTGGCACCGAAGGCGGCGGCTTAATGAGCTTTTTGCCTCTAATTTTAATGTTTGCGGTGCTCTACTTTGTCATGATTCGCCCCCAAATGAAGCGTCAAAAAGAAACTCGTGCCATGTTAGAGGCGCTGGCGGTTGGCGATGAAGTAGTGACTGCGGGCGGCCTCCTGGGCAAAGTTACTGCCGTTAAAGATCAATACATATCAGTAGAATTAAATGCGGGTAATGAAGTCCAAATGCAAAAAGGTGCGGTTACTACCGTTTTGCCTAAAGGTACTTTGAAATCCGTTTAATTTACCAAGTCAGATGAATCGTTACCCGCTCTGGAAGTACCTCGTCATTGTAGTAGTGCTATGTATTGGCGCACTCTACTCATTACCGAATTTTTTTGGCGAGGCTCCAGCAGTACAAATCTCCGCTGCTAAGCCAACGCTTAAGGTTGATCTTGAAACCCAAGCTCGAGTTGAGAAAATTTTAGCCAGTGGTAATTTACCCAGTACGGGTCTATTTTTTGAGCGTACTGGCAATGTCGGCTCTGTCAAAGTCCGTTTTGCAAATACCGACGTTCAATTACAAGCACGAGATTTAATCCAGCAAAAACTGAATCCTGATGCCAATGACCCCAGCTTTACTGTTGCACTCAATTTGCTTTCAAATACACCGCATTGGCTTAATGCGCTGAATGCTTTACCAATGCCGCTGGGTCTTGACTTAAGGGGTGGAGTTTATTTTTTACTACAAGTCGATATGCAAGGCGCTGTACAGAAAAAAATAGTCGCCCTAGCCAATGACATTCGCAGCCAATTACGCGACAAAAATATTCGTCAGCAAGGCCTTGATCGTAATGCCGAAAGTATTGCTATTCATTTTGCCAGCGAGACCGAAGCAGATACAGCACGTACCCTCTTGAATGTCAGCCAAAGTGAGCTCGATTGGCAGTTAGAGAAAACCGCAACCGATAGCAAATTAACTGGGCGTTTCAAACCAGCCGCGCTTAGTGCAGTGCAAGACAATGCTGTTAAACAAAATATTATTACCCTCAATAAACGAGTCAACGAATTAGCTGTAAAAGAGCCTGTCATTCAACAGCAGGGAGCCGATCGCATTGTGGTGCAACTGCCTGGCGTACAAGATACCGCACGAGCTAAAGATATTATTGGTCGTACTGCAACCCTTGAATCACGTCTCGCTGACCCCAGTGTCTCAATTATTTCAGTTGGCCAAACCCCGCCAGCAGGAATGGATGTGTTTCGTTTTGGCGAAAATCGTTTAGGGGTATTTAAAAAATCCGTTATTTTTAGCGGTGAAAGCATTACTGATGCCAGCGCAGGCTTTGATCAAAATCAACGTCCGGCAGTTAATATTTCGCTTGATGCTGCTGGCGGACGTGTAATGCAGGAAGTTACGCGCGATAACATTGGTAAACCCATGGGGATGATTTTATTTGAAAAGGGTAAAGGTGAAGTGCTCACAATTGCCACTATTCAAAGCGAATTTGGTTCAAAATTTCAAATTACTGGCCAATCAACTACTGAGAGTGCTAATGATTTGGCTCTGCTGTTACGGGCAGGTTCGCTTGCTGCCCCAATGGAAATTATCGAAGAACGTACAATCGGTCCAAGCCTAGGCGCAGAAAATATTGAAAAAGGTTTTCAATCACTGCTCGTTGGTTTTGCAGCAATCGCCTTTTTCATGATGGTCTACTATTTGCTGTTTGGCCTGTTCTCGGTTATCGCTCTCGGGGTTAATTTATTTTTGCTCATTGCCGTTCTTTCGATGCTGCAAGCCACCCTTACTTTGCCTGGTATTGCCGCCATGGCCCTGGCACTGGGTATGGCCATTGACTCGAACGTCTTAATTAATGAACGTATTCGTGAAGAATTACGCCAGGGCGTGCCACCTAGCACTGCCATTGCATCAGGTTTTAATAAGGCCTGGGGCACTATTCTTGACTCGAACGTGACTACCTTAATTGCTGGTCTTGCACTATTGGCTTTTGGCTCTGGGCCAATCAAAGGTTTCGCAATCGTACATTGTCTAGGCATTCTGACTTCCATGTTTTCTGCGGTTTTCTTCTCACGGGGTTTAGTGAATCTCTGGTACGGCCGGGAAAAGAAATTACAAAAACTGGCGATTGGCCAAGTTTGGCGTCCCCAGGAGAAATAGGTCATGGAATTTTTTCGCATCCGTAAAGACATTCCATTTATGCGTCATGCCTTGGCGCTAAATA
>CANKKB010000029.1 GCA_947482555.1 Burkholderiaceae bacterium
CTTAATTACTCTGATTTACCCACCGAAAATCTATGCAACTTACTGAACTTAAAGTCCTCCACGTTTCCGCTCTGCTTGAAATGGCAGCTAGCCTTGAAATTGAAAATACCCAGCGGATGCGCAAACAAGAGCTGATGTTTGCGATTCTTAAAAAACGCGCGAAAACGGGCGAATCTGTTTTTGGTGATGGCGTACTTGAAGTTTTGCCAGATGGCTTTGGCTTCTTACGCTCACCTGAATCGTCATACATGGCTTCGCCAGATGATATTTATATTTCACCGGCACAAATTCGCCGTTTTAATTTACATACTGGGGATGGCATTGAAGGTGAAGTACGCACACCAAAAGATGGCGAGCGCTACTTTGCTTTAGTGAAGGTCGACAAAATTAACGGTCTTCCCCCAGAAGCGCTTAAAAACCGCATCATGTTTGAAAACTTAACTCCCTTACACCCAAATCGCACTATTCATTTAGAGCGCGATATTAAGGCAGAAGAAAATTTAACTGGGCGCATTATCGATATGATTTCGCCAATTGGCTTTGGTCAACGTGGGCTCATCGTATCGTCACCGAAGTCTGGTAAGACCGTGATGATGCAACATATTGCACATGCAATTTCAACCAATTTCCCGGATGCCATTTTAATTGTGCTGCTGGTTGATGAGCGCCCCGAAGAGGTTACCGAAATGCAGCGCTCCGTGCGTGGTGAAGTGGTCGCCTCTACCTTTGATGAACCCGCTGTGCGACACGTACAAGTTGCTGAAATGGTGATTGAAAAAGCCAAGCGTTTAGTCGAGATGGGGAAAGATGTCATCATCTTGCTGGATTCGATTACCCGTTTAGCGCGTGCCTATAACACCGTGGTACCTTCCTCTGGCAAGGTACTTTCCGGTGGTGTTGATGCGAATGCCTTGCAACGCCCCAAACGCTTTTTCGGTGCCGCCCGCAATATTGAAGAAGGCGGTTCGCTCACGATTATTGCCACTGCCCTAATAGAAACTGGTAGTCGTATGGATGACCTGATTTATGAGGAATTTAAAGGCACGGGCAATATGGAAGTCCATCTTGAGCGTCGGTTAGCCGAACGCCGCGTCTATCCTGCCATTAATCTGAATAAATCCGGTACCCGCCGTGAAGAGCTGCTGGTTAAGGCTGAAAACCTGCAAAAAATCTGGGTTTTACGCAAATTATTGGCCGATATGGACGATATTGAAGCCATGAACTTTATCGTCGATAAGCTCAAATCGACTAAAAATAATGCGGAATTCTTCGATTTAATGCGGCGCGGCGGCTAAGCGCCCTAGCCTGGAAAAGGCTAAAGTTCGCCTTTCCCATTGATTTCATGGCATAATTTCGCTTTCCCAATAAAACCTGGACAAGTATTTCCCCCTCTTCTGCCTTTTTAGGCTGAAATTAAGGGCTGAAACGGCTACCCGCTAAAGGACTTAATATGAAACCTGGCATTCACCCCGATTACCGCGAAGTCGTCTTTGTCGACGTCTCGAATAACTTTAGCTTTAAAACCCGCTCTACCATTGTGACCAAAGAAAAAATTAAATGGGAAGACGGCCAAGAGTACCCCTTAGCTAAAGTTGAAACCTCATCTGAATCTCACCCTTTCTACACTGGTACCCAAAAAATTATGGATACTGCTGGACGAGTTGAGAAATTCCGTCAGAAATTTGGTAGCAAAGCAGTAGCTAAAGCCACCGGTGATGGCGCTGCCAAAACCGCTGAAAAGAAAGCTGCTGCTAAAGAAGCAAAAGCAACTGAAAAACCAGTAGCTAAAAAAGCTGCTGCTAAAAAACCCGCTTAATTTTGCCGGGGGTAAGCAGCACATCCCCCGCGGTAGAAAAAAGGCAGCCTGTGCTGCCTTTTTTATTGGTACGCATAGAGTAGTTGCTATAAAAGTGCTTGCTATTGAAACTGAAAACTTGAAATTTTTAAAATTGTGTAACTGATGGTCAAACTTACTGCCGCTGCTACTGCTTCCATCCCACGAGTCATTATTTTTTCTCTGACTTTAGTGTATGGCTTGGCCGGTCTTTTTGAGCGCGATCCCTGGAAGAACGAAGACGCAATTGGTTTTGGAGTGATGTGGACTTTACATCACGGCGGCCTACAAGATTGGTTAGTTCCCCATCTGGCAGGACGTGATGCCTCAATGGGTGCACCTCTACCCTACTGGTTTGGCGCTCTACTAATGGATTGGTTTGGGCCATTAGTTGGTTTGGCTAATGCAACTCGCATCTATTCAGCACTGTGCTTTTTTGCGGCTGCTTTAGCAATTTGGTATGCCAGCTATTTGCTCGGTCGACGTTCCGAAGTGCAACCAATGAGTTTTGCGCTCGGCGGTCAACCAAACCCTAAAGAATATGGCATGACCTTAGCCGATGGCGCACTCCTCATTTTTTTAGCATGTGTAGGTATTGCTCAGCAAGCTCATGAAACTACGCCAATGATGGCGCAACTCATGGGTGTAAGTCTCATCCTCTACGGCGCTATTCGTGGCTTAGATAAGCCCTGGCAAGGGGGTATCTGGACAGGCCTTGGGCTTGCCGTCGTGATTCTCTCGGGCAATTTAATCATGGCGGCTTTATTAGCCATTGGCACCGCTAGCGCAGTTGCCGCAAGTAGTGCTCGTCTGCGCTTGCGTTGGTCGATTACATCGATTGCCTTAGGATTTATTGGCCTCATATTCTGGCCTATGCTCTGGCTCTATTTTGATCTCAGCACTGCGCAACAAGCCAATGCACTCGAAGGCTGGCTTAATTGGCCGCTCATGCAGGCTTATCCCTCATACAAATCTCTGAGTTTTTTAAGTATTAATTTTTGGCTCTATGCATGGCCAGTTTGGCCGCTAGCACTCATTGCATTAGTGCACTGGGTGAGGCAGAAAAAAGCCGGGTCATGGCGCGCACCCCATATCTGCATTCCCTTGGGTATTGCGCTCGGAGGGCTGCTGTACAACTTATTTCGGACCGAAGCAAATGATCATGATTTAATTATTTTGATTCCACCCCTATCCGTATTAGCCGTTTTTAGCTTACCAATTCTAAAACGTAACCTTATTAGCTTTATCGATTGGTTTGCCATGCTTAGCTTTACTGTGATTGGCTTCATGATTTGGCTCATTTGGTTTGCCAAAATTACTGGTTTTCCTGCAAGTACGGCAAGTAATGTTGGGCGTTACATTCCGGGTTTTCAAGCGGAATTTAATTTAACGACTTTTATTACTGCCATCATCATCACTTCGTTGTGGGCTTTAGTTATTCGCTGGCGCACCTCGCGTGCGCCCAAAGTCATTTGGCGTTGTTTAATTATCTCTGCTTCAGGTACTACCCTCATGTGGGTTTTATTAATGACCCTCTGGTTGCCCACCATTAACTACGCTAAGACCTATCAATACGTGGCCAAACGATTAACTCAAGCTGTTCCTAAAGAGGCCTATTGCATCGACACCACGCATTTGGGATACTCGCAATTAGCTTCGTTTGATTATTTCACTAGCCTACCCTTACGCGATGACCTCAATTGCCCTTGGCTGCTAACGCATAACCCCAATGAAGTTCAGGGTTTGGGCCACTTAAATCGAGAAAAGTTAACTTTACTTTGGGAAGACCGTCGTGCGGCTGACCGCGATGAACGGTTGCGACTTTATCAAGAGCAATTGCAGTAGAACGCGCGGACACTGCAGATGATGCATTTTAAATTAGCGCGTTTACGCGAAGATGTCCCTGCTATTTTAAAGTTGGCCACACCTATTTTAGTTGGCCAACTTGCTGTCATCGCTTTTGGTGTACTTGATACTGCAATGACTGCACGTTATTCGGCTGAAGATTTAGCAGCCCTAGCGATGGCCTCAGCCATCTTTATTAGTATTTACGTCGGCTTAACCGGCATTGTTTCTGCCTTAGCGCCAATTGCGGGCCAACTTTTTGGCGCCAAAAGACTCAATGAAATTGGCGAAGAAGTAAGACAAGCCACCTGGCTGGCTATTGGTCTAGCGGTACTGGGCTGTCTGGTTTTACTTAACGCTGATCATCTCTTAGACCTTGCCCATGCTAGCGCAGAAATTCATGCCAAAGCAAATCTGTATTTATCGATCTTGGCTATTGGCCTGCCAGCAAGTTTAGGCATGCGGGTTTTAATGGGGCTACATAATGCTGTCTCACGACCAGCAGTAATTACTGCGGTACAACTTGCTGGACTAGCCTTAAAGCTGCCTTTAAATGCCTTATTTATTTATGGCGGCCTTGGTATCGAGGCGATGGGTGGGCCAGGCTGCGCAGTTGCCACCGTTATTGTTACTTGGTTATGGCTATTGGTCACTTTAATCATTGTCTGGAATGGTCGGTTTTATCAATCTTTTGAGATCTTTAAACAATTCAGCTGGCCTAACTTACAGCGTATTTGGGTGATCTTAAAATTAGGCGCGCCAATTGGTTTTAGCTATCTCATTGAGGTGACTTCTTTTACGTTTATGTCTTTATTTATTGCTCGATTTGGCGTCACAGCTTTAGCGGGCCATCAAATTGTGGCTAATCTTGGTACCGTTATTTACATGGTTCCGCTCTCACTCTCCATTGCCACGATGACACTCGTCTCACAATCGATTGGGGCAAATCGCCAAGATCGCGCCGAAGAAATTGGCTGGTCTGCCGTCACCTTTACTACCTTATTATGTATTGTGATCGGTATTGCAGTCTGGTTTCTGCGCATGCTTTTACTAGACTTGTACAACCCACCAGAAGCCGTGAAGCAATTTGCGATTCCCTTGTTCTTATTCATTGCCCTGTATCAAATCTTCGATTCTTTACAAGTCACTGCAGCATTTATCTTGCGCGCCTATCGCATAGCATTTTTACCGATGATTATTTACGCAATATCGCTCTGGGGTGTGGGCTTGGGTGGCGGCTATATTTTGGGATTTAACTTGACTGGCAGCATTCCAGCTTCGATGCAAGGTGCAAGTGGATTTTGGTTAGCCAATAGCATTAGCCTTGGCTTAGCGGCCATTCTTTTGCTCTATTTATTTAGAAGAACTGCCGAACGGTTTGAATTAACGCGGCCACCTGTTGTAACTTAAGCCAATATAAATAATCGACGTCTCACGTATCTAGCGCTGCGCTGGAAGGCTTGGTATTTGATTACCCTTGGCATACATACATTGCTGATAAGCAATATTGTATTGAGTTTGTGATTGATTTTGTTTACCTGCTGCATTTGCTGCGCCCAATGCCGCACCACCCAATAGACCTACTCCGGCACCGGTACCCACATTTTGATGATTACCGCCTTGAATGACAGCACCAGCAACGGCGCCTAACGCAGCACCAACCGCCGCGCTAGTTGCACCCTCCTTCAGGGCCGCATTAGAAGTATCCACTGTAGAGGTAGTAGCGTATTGTTTGCATTCTTGATCTTCTTTCTGAAAGACATCAAAAGGCTTACCTGCTCTTGGCATTACTGCTACCGTAGGGCCAGTTGGAGCTGAAGTACAAGCAGCAAAGCCAACTACAGTAGCGGCTATGCCAAAAGCGATGCAAATAAGGCGTTTCATCAAAACCCTTTTATTAAATAAAGAATGGAGTTTATTGCGGCTTTACTTCATGTGCACTAGAGGGTGGCATAGCTGGCAATACCTGCCAATCAGTTGCACAACTTTGTACATAGGGGAAATAGGCTTTGCTTGGTGCGCAGTAATACCAAACGTTAGGCTGGGGTTGAGAAACCATAACCATAGGCTCGGGAGGTGCATATACTATTGGAGCGGCATAGGGATAAGCAGTCGCACTATAAAATCCGGCACCAACAATAATCGGGGTAACCACAGATGGGTAGCCCCAACCATAACCGTAACGATATCCACCACCGTAGCCGTAACGGTATCCGCCACCATAACCGTAAGCGGGTCCTCCGCGCCAGCCAACATTCCATGCAGCTCCACTACCGTTACCGCCCCGCCAACCACCGTGAGCACCGGCCTGCGCATTGCTAGTGTGAGATAAGCCGATAAACCCGAATAAAACCACCAAAATAATAATGGCTGTTTTCCCAAAAAAGGGATGCGGATAAAATTCAGCTTGAGTTGAATTAGGTTCTAGCATTTTTTGCATATTCCCTCCACAAGTACTGTAATGGTCGTCAGTAGATATTCTATGCTGATCAGTTACTAACGCCTGAAACTACTCTAAGCTGACAAAGCGCTTTATTTAATCTCACCAAAAATAAGCCTAATCGGCCTTAGCGCCCGACTTTTTCACAATTCCAGCCCATTTTTCACGTTCTTGGTCAATAAAGCGCGCTAATTCAGCAGGGCTATTCGGCGCTGGATCGAGACCGCTAGCCCTTAATTTAGTTTGTACTGTCGGCTGGAGTAAGGTTTCTTTAGTAAGCTGGCTTAGGCGATTTTGTACCGCAGCCGGTAGTCCCGTTGGGCCCACTAAGGCAAACCAAGAAACTGCTTCAAACCCGGGAAACCCTTGCTCTGCGATGGTTGGAATTTCGGGAGCAGCTGCAGAGCGTCGTAGTGAAGTTACGCCAATTGCGCGTATTTCTCCTGCTTGTATTAAAGGCAAAGAAGAGGCCAAATTATCAAAGACAATGCTAATGCGCCCACTAATAAGGTCAGGTAAAAATTGCGCCCGCCCCTTATAGGGTATGTGGCGTATTTGTATTCCCGTCATTTCCTTTAATAGCTCGCCCGACATATGCAAAGAAGTGCCTGACCCCGATGAACCATAAGTTAGTTGATTGGGCTCTGCTTTTGCCAGGGTGATAAGTTCGCTTAAATTACTGACGGCTAATTTTTTATTCGCTACTAATACATTAGGGGTGCTAGCCAAAAAACTAATCGGCGCAAAATCACGGCTAGGGTCATAACTCAATTTCTCGTAAAGCGCGCCATTAATAGCATGGATGCCAACCGTGCTAATTAACAAGGTATAGCCGTCTGCCTCGCTCTTAGCTACATAGTCGGCACCAATATTGCCGCCAAAACCTGGGCGATTTTCAACTAAGACGTTTACTCCCAGAGTTTTCTGCCAGCTTTCAGCCAAAATACGCGCCAAAGTATCCGGAGCACCCCCAGGCGTAAAGCTCACGACCAGATGAATCGGCTTTTTAGGCCACAATGCTGCATCTGTTAATGCGCCACTACTCACAACATTTTTATTGGCATTGGCTTGCGCAAAACTTACCGTACTCAGCAGGCTCAATGCCAAACTGAATAGTAAATTGACTAGCAATTGAAAATGGTTTTGCACGGGGAAATTAGTGCGCACCGAGTTGACGCGCTAAGTCGATAAAATCTTTAGCATGAAAATCAGTCCAAGTCTCTATCTGCATATCTTGGCGCAAATGATTGGGTCCGTGCTCAAAGGGCCGCTCAACAAACGCTGTTTTAAGGCCTAGTTTACGAGCTGCTAATAAGTCATCTTTATGGGTGGCTACCAGCATAACCTGCGCGGGGGTAATATCAAAGGTGGCCGCAACCCCTAAATAGGTTTCAGGATCAGGTTTGTAATGGCGAAACACTTCGGCCGATAAAATCAAATCCCAGGGTAAGCCTGCATTTTTTGCCATCTCGGCCAATAAACCTAAATTGCCATTCGATAAAGTAACAATAGTATATTTACTTTTGAGCTGTTGTAAGCCCAAAACCGCATCGGGCCATGCAGCTAGTCGATGCCAAACCCGATTGAGCTCTATTTTTTGTGCTTCATTTAGTACGTTAATCTTGAAATCAAGTAATACTTGGTCAAGAATCATGCGATGTAAATCGTCGATCCGTGTCCAGGGTAACTCACCTGAACGCACACTCGCCATAGCGGGCTTATAGCCATCACGCCAAGCAGTGGCAAATGCCAATGGATCAACATTAATATTCAATTGAGATATTTCTTTTGCAATTGAACCATGCCAATCGACAACGGTTCCAAAAACATCAAATGCCAATACTTGAATTGCATCTGCTTTAGGCGAAGCGAAGCCATTACTTGATAAATTTTTAGCATTACTTTCCATCCTTTAATTATCTCATCCCCATCCAAAAATGAGTGCAGTTTGATAGGTCAAAAAAGACGCTAAGTAAGCCAAACCAAACAAATAGCCGAGCATAATCAGAGGAATTTTCCAGCCACCTGTTTCGCGCTTAACGGCTGCAATAGTTGAAAGGCATTGTGGGGCAAAGACAAACCAAGCCAATAAAGAAAGTGCGGTAGCTAAGCTCCATGCCTGTGAAATTAAGGGAATCAAGGCTTCATTCGCTGAATGATTCGGGGCAGATAAAGCATAAACCGTAGCCAGCGAACTAACTACTACCTCACGCGCTGCTAGACCCGGCACCAAGGCAATGCTAATTTGCCAGTTAAAACCAATCGGCTGAAAAAGTACTGCTAGCGCTTTCCCCAGCATCCCCGCAAAACTATATTCAATCGGCGCACCACTGGCATTGGGTGGTGGCGCAGGAAAACTAGAGAGCGCCCATAGACATACTGTAAGGATAAATATGACCCCGCCTACCCGGCGCAAAAATATAGCACAGCGCTGCCATAAACTCAGCAGTAAATTACCTAAACGCGGAAAATGATAACTTGGTAGCTCCATCATCAAAGCATGTACTTGAAATTGCTTACTGGTAAAGTGTTTCAAAATCCAAGCAACCGCCATTGCCCCAGCAATACCAACAAGATATAGCAAAAATAAGACAAGACCCTGCAAATCAAGACCAGCCCATAATTTCTGATTAGGAATAAAAGCAGAAATTAGTAAAGCATAAACGGGTAAGCGTGCCGAACACGTCATCATCGGCGCAATTAAGATGGTTACAAGACGATCGCGTGGATTAGAAATACTCCGCGTAGCCATGATGCCCGGAATTGCACACGCAAAACTTGACAGCAAGGGAATAAATGAACGGCCCGATAAACCAACTGTTGCCATTAAGCGATCTAATAAAAAAGCAGCGCGTGGTAGATACCCAGATTCCTCAAGCAATAAAATAAAAAAGAACAGAATTAAAATTTGCGGTAAAAATACCAACACGCCACCTAAGCCTGCCAAAATGCCATTAATAAGCAGGCTTCGTATCCAGGTATCTGACATATGGCTACTTAAAAAACCAGCCGAGGCCTCAATGGCCCACTTAATTGCTTCCATCGGCATAGTAGCCCAACTAAAGACGGCTTGAAAAATTAAAAATAGCAAAGCAACCAGAATAATTGGGCCTAATATTGGCTGCAGAAAAACACGATCAAGACGATCGGCCAAGACATCTGGCACAAGTTCATTGAGTGCTAATTTCTCTAATATTTGCTGTACGCGCTGATTATCTGTTTCAGCGTAATTGGTCTGCGTATTTAATTCTCTAGCTTGTACAGGTAAATTCCGCCAATCAAGCTCTTCTAAATAAGCCCTTAAGTCATCAACGCCATGTGCATTTACGCCAATCGTAGGTATCACTGGCAAACCCAATTCCTCAGCTAAGTCAGCACTGTGAATTTTTAAACCATTGCGCTTAGCAATGTCTGACATATTGAGCAAAACAATACAAGGTAAACCTAAACGTTTTGCTGCCAACACTAACCGTAAATTTCTCCGCAGATTTGTGGCGTTTAATACGCATAAGACTAAATCGGGACGCTTTTCGCCCTCAGCACGCCCCAGCAACACATTGCAAGTGACGTGCTCATCAAGGGAACGGGGATACAAACTATATGCGCCCGGTAGATCGAGAATGCGTAGTGATTTACCAGAGGCTAGGGTGAAGCGCCCTTCTTTGCGCTCCACGGTTACACCTGCGTAATTAGCAACTTTTTGCCGACTACCAGTGAGTAGATTAAAAAGTGCCGTTTTACCGCAATTAGGATTACCCAATAATGCTAGCAGGGGCTCACTATCAAAAAAATGAATCTTGTTCGATTTCATTGAGAGATATTTGCCACCTCAATCAATTGAGCCTCGGCGCGCCGTAAAGCAAAGGTTGAAGAACCAATTCGAACCATTAAAGGGTCGCCAAGTAGGCTACGCCGTAAAACAGTCACCTGCTCGCCGGGTAAAAACCCAATATCTTCTAATTGTTGAGCTAATTCTGGCTTATTACTCGGCACATTTACTCTCTCGACCTGCCTTACTGAGCCGGTAGGAAGTTGGTTCACAGTCATGGGTTTCATGGTTGTTTCACAGTAACAAGCTAGAATCACGCAAGCATTTCATATACCGAAAATAGTATTAAGAATGATTATCATTATAAGCTATTGCATTGAGAATAATTCTTAACGGCTATTTAGATCGTTTTTTTGATTTTGGCGTTAAAACATGTTGGATTTCAAGTTCCCATCGTGCCATCTTCTTGGCAAACTGCGAACCCAAAAAAAGAACTGGGGGGAGAAGTATCAACTCAATTTTCCTGCCCTACTCAGCCTCCTAGTTATATTTATTATTGTCATACCGCCAGCAAATGCTGCTGAAGCTGTCTCCGATACGCCCATTGTTGATAGCTTAACGCCGTTAGCCAATGATACTGAGCAATGGAGCATTCATGCACAGTCGACTTACATTTCACAGTGGAAAAATAACTTTAATTCACCCTACTTTGGTGAAAAAAGTATGCTGAATAAAACCGAGGGCGATGTACCACGCAGCTATACCTTTAGCGCAACCGTGTTTTTAGGAGGGCGTTTATGGGAAGGAGCTGAGGTATACCTTAACCCTGAAATGTTTGAGGGTACGCCATTTTCAAATTTAAGCGGTTTAGGCGGATTTACTAATGGCGAATTACAAAAAGGCTCTGCAGTACCGCCAGTTTATTACATGGCGCGGATGTTTCTTAGACAAACTATTGGACTGGGAGGCGGTAAAGAACACATTGAAGAGGTAGCTAATCAATTGGCTGGCAATGTTGATAAGCGGCGCTTAGTTTTGTCCTATGGTAGCTTTTCAGCACTAGATTTTTTTGATGCCAACACCTATAGCCATGATCCGCGTACTCAGTTTCTAAATTGGTCAATTATGGCCAGTGGCGCATACGACTATGCGGCAAGTTCACGTGGGTATACCTACGGCTTTGTTGCTGAATATTATGATGATTCTTGGGTCGTACGTGCATCAAGGCTAGCCATGCCAAAGACGCCAAACGCCCTGAATTTAGACTACGATCTGACGCAACAATACGGCGATACTGCTGAAGTAACACATCAGCATGTAGTATTTAACCAGCCCGGCAAGATTAGGGCTTTAGTATTTCAGAATCGCGGCATTATGGCTACTTATACCAACGCAGTAAACTTCGGCCAGCAGACTAATACCGTTCCAAACATCTATAACGTGCGCAATGGCTACCAAACTAAATGGGGCTATGCAATCAACGCTGAGCAAGCCATTACAGAAAATTTAGGTAGCTTTGCGCGCTGGAGCTGGAATAACGGCCAAACAGAAACACAGGCGTTTACCGATATCAGCCTTTCGCTCTCAGGCGGCCTTTCTCTCCAAGGTGCTAGCTGGGGTAGAAAAAAGGATACTGTTGGAGTTGGCTTTGCAATTAATGGAATCTCTTCACAGCAAATTACTTACTTACAGCAAGGCGGGAGTACGATGTTTATCGGTGATGGCGCCTTAAAGTATAAGCAAGAACAAATAGTAGAAACTTTTTATAGTTTTAATCTCTATAAAGGTATTTACTTAACTGCCGATTATCAGCGCATTGCCAATCCTGCCTACAACGCGGCAAGAGGCCCAGTTAATTTCTTTGGCCTACGTGCCCACGCCGAACTTTGAAGTAATTATTCGTAACGCAAAGCTTGAATAGGTTGCATATTGGCAGCTTTCTTAGCGGGATAGTAGCCAAAAAATATACCAATTGCGGCAGAAAAACCGACTGCAAGCGCAATCGATGCAAACGATAGCTCGACTGGCCAACCCGCAAGAGAGCCTACTAAAAATGAGGCAATTGCACCCAACAAGACCCCAATCACGCCACCAATAGTAGCTAAGGTCATCGCCTCGACTAAAAATTGCGCCAAAATATCTTTACTGCGCGCGCCAATTGCCATTCGTAAACCAATTTCTCGAGTGCGCTCGGTTACCGAAACTAGCATGATGTTCATAATGCCAATACCACCTACCATCAAGCTCACTGAAGCCACTGCGGCTAATAAAAGCGACATCACTTTACTTGAAGCCTCTTGTGCTTGTAATATCTCGGTCAAATTACGCACTGTAAAGTCATTATCAGCAGTAGGCTGAAGACGATGGCGTTGACGTAATAATTCAGTAATATGCTCTTCGGCTAGTTTCATACTCTCGCCGGCACCAACCTTAACAATA
Organism: Burkholderiaceae bacterium; assembly: GCA_947482555.1. Classification (GTDB taxonomy): domain Bacteria; phylum Pseudomonadota; class Gammaproteobacteria; order Burkholderiales; family Burkholderiaceae; genus Polynucleobacter. Next base: position 12,328 of record CANKKB010000029.1, read on the forward strand.
ATCGACCCAACCCGCGAAATTCTTCCTAGCGCTTCACCAAATAAACGCCGCCGCCCAGTTGATAACGGCACAAACACCGAGTCATCTTGATCTTGACCTTGACTACTTTGCCCTTTGCGCTCGGCAACCCCAATCACTAAAAATGGAATACCTTTAATGCGCACCATTTGATCGATTGGATCGGCATCTTCGAATAATTCTCGCGCCACTGTTTGCCCCAAAATGACGACTTTACTAGCGCCTTGCAATTCGCCGGCATCAAACAGGCGGCCTTTAGCTAAGGGCCACTCACGGGCATCAAAATAGTCATTCTTAACGCCATAGATAGTGGTACCCCAATTATTATTGCCAGTAACGATTTGTCCAGCGCCCCGAGAAGTTGGAGCCGCAACTGCAACCTCAGGTACCTCTCGCACAATCGCAATAGCGTCTTCTTCTGTCAAGCTTTGTGCGTTACCTGCGCCTAGACGTACCCCTGATTGCAATAAAGTACCTGGAATTAAAATCATGAGATTAGAGCCGAGGCTAGAAATTTGCTCTTTCACGCGCGCCTGAGCACCACTGCCTACCGCTACCATCGTAATTACAGCAGCTACACCAATGATGATGCCAAGCATCGTTAATACCGAGCGTAATTTATTAATCCGCAACGCCAATAAGGCAATTGATAAATTGGTTTTAAGGTCCAGTTGCATTACGTTAATTCACTTGAATATCAACAATTTGACCATCACGAAAGGTAATTTGTCTTTTGGCATAAGCAGCAACTTCTAGCGAATGGGTCACCACAACGACTGTCATACCTTGCTGATTTAAGCGGGTTAATAATTCCAATACCTCAACTGAAGTTTTAGAATCTAGAGCGCCAGTAGGCTCATCAGCCAAGATTAAAACTGGATCATTTACTAAGGCCCGTGCGATCGCAACACGCTGTTGTTGGCCGCCCGATAACTCAGCAGGGGTATGGGTCAAACGCTTACCAAGTCCTACTTGCTCTAAACGCACGCGTGCATGATCGATACGCGCTTGCTGATCTAAATTGGCTAGTGGGCCATTACGGGCATAAAGTAATGGTAGTGCCACATTATCGAGAGCAGAAGTACGCGGTAACAAATTGAATTGTTGAAATACAAAACCAATGCGGCGGCTACGAATATCGGCTAACGCGTCTGCATCCATCACTTCAACATTCTCACCGGCCAAATGGTATGAACCACTAGTTGCTTGATCAAGGCAGCCAATTAAATTCATAAAAGTGGATTTTCCAGAACCCGAGGCTCCGACGATCGCTACGAAGTCTTGCTCATCAATATCAAGCGACACATGGTCTAAGGCATGCACAATTTGATCGCCCATGCCATAAGTTTTGCATAAATTTTTAGTATGAATTAACACGTCATGCAGTCGTGTTTTTAAAACATGCGCGGGCCAGCCGGCCGACTTGGGTTGCTATTAGCAGGGCCAGAAGATTTACTATCCGGTGATTGAATACCAATAATCACTGTGTCGCCCACTTTTAGGGGTGGTAATTTTGCATCATCATCAGGCAAAATTTCCGTGAAATTACCATCAGTTAAGCCTGTTTTAATCATGCGTTGCACTGCTTTAGAGCGCAGACCCTCGTCTTCTAAAAGCCAGATCCGACGTATCGTTGGCACGCCGCCGCGATTACCGCCACTACCACCGCCTTTACGCGCTCCGCCCGCAGCAGATGCCGCACTAGATGGCGCAGCACTTGAAGGTATATCCCCAGCCGCCGGCATACGAAAACGCAAAGCAGCGTTAGGCACTTTTAATACCTTTTCCCGTTTATCAATCACAATTTTCACGTTTGCAGTCATGCCGGGTAACAACTTCAAATCAGGATTATCAGCCGATAGAATTACGGTGTAAGTCACAACGTTTTGAATGGTGGTAGGTGCTTTACGAATTTGCGTAATCTTTGACTTGAAGATACGTCCAGGAAATGCATCGACGGTAAAATTTCCGCTAAGCCCCTCGCTTAAACGACCGACATCGGCTTCATCAATTGCTGTATCCACTTGCATCTCAGCCAAATTTTTAGCAATAATAAAAATCTCCGGGGTTTGCAAGCTAGCAGCTACAGTTTGCCCAACCTCCACACTCCGCTTCACAACTACACCATCAACTGGGGCTCGAATGACGGTATCGTCAAGTGATTTTTTGGCTGAACGCAACGCAGCTTCAGCTGTTTTATATGCTGCATCAGTTTGCACCAAGGCTTGTGGAGATATGAAGCCCTTCTGAATTAATTTCAGATTAAATTGATGATTTTTCTGCGCCAAGGTGTAATTAGCCAATGCTTGATCATACTTAGCTTGAAAGTCGCGTGGATCAATTAAGGCAATCACCTGCCCTTGTTTTACTGGCGAATTAAAATCGACTAATAATTCTTTTACCATGCCAGTTACTTGTGAGCCCACCGTAACTTGTTTTACTGGATTTAAAATACCGCTGGCATTAATGGAAGCAACCAGAGGCCCCTCCTCGATTAATGCAGTACGGTAATCAGGTGTATTTAAGCCAAACACCGAGCGCGCTACCAACCATAAGAGCGCAATCACAACACATACAATCGCGCTGATACTAAGCCAGCGCCAGCGCCCTGTGAAAAAACGCTGCATAAAACGACCAAAAAAACCACTAAACCAGCTCTGGCTTAGCTGTTGTTTCAATCGCAAGAAAAAGGGCTTTATTTTTAACATCTTTACCAATGAATTAAAAAAACCCACCAGATCACTCTGATGGGTTTATCAAGCTAGAGCGGCAAAACCGCAAGCTAGATTACTTCTTTGCAGGTGCTGCTGGTGCTGCTGGAGGAGTAACAAAAGTAATTACTGTTTCATCAGCATACTCAACCATCACATCATCACCAACTTTAAATTTCTCAAGACCGAGAACAGCTTTATCCACTTTCACTTTTTGCTTCTCACCGCTTGGCAATGTGAAGGTAACTACACGTGAAGCGGCATCAATTGCTGTAATTTTGACTGTGGCAAAAACGGTGTCGGTAATATCAGTAAATGGCTTAGCACCACCTTTACCCGCAATTTGAACAGAGCGAACACCTGAAACGCCAGGTTTTGCATCTTTACCTGCTGCTGTTAAGCCTACGGCAACAGCTTCAGCATGCTCAACTACAAATATATCGCCCTTTTTGACTTTGCCCAAATTATTAACATCTTTGGAAACGCGCATTCCAACCATATTACCTTTGTCATCTTTAAACATGACGGTGCGTGTTTTCATATCCACTGAATCAACCGTGGCTGTAATAACCACTACGCCAGCTTCGATTGGCATCATGGCTGGTTTAGCTGGCTGAGCAAATGCAGTTGCAGTAACGGTTGCAAGCATTGCTGCAAATAGTAATGATTTTTTCAAGATAACCC
>CANKKB010000030.1 GCA_947482555.1 Burkholderiaceae bacterium
TAAAGTCTCAATCCACCTGAATATTGGCTTTTTTAGCGATGGTGAAATATTTTTTTGCCTCTTTATCAATAAATTGGGCAAATTCTTGGGGATTCTTAGATGCCGGCTCATCGCCCACCGAGGCTAGTTTCTTAATTAAAATAGGGTCTGACAAGGTCTCGTTAACTGCCTGATAAATCGTATTGGCTAGGTTAGCCGGTAAATTTTTAGGGCCAAATAGCCCGACCCAAACGGTTACTTCAAAATTCGGAAAGCCACTCTCTTGCATGGTTGGAATATCAGCTAATTCAGCCGGTCTTTTACTGCCGGTAGTGGCAATGGCCTTAAGCTTACCCGCCTTAATTAATGGCAAAGGATTGGAGATATTGGTAGAGGTATAAAGCACATCATTGCCCACGATCGCAGCTACCGAAGGTGGGCCACCTTGAAATGGCACATGAGTGGCGCCACTATTTCCTTCGATACTGATCATTTCGCCTGATAAATGCACCAAGGTGCCAATTCCAGTGGAAGAATAATTCGCCTTACCTGGATTGTTTTTAATATAGGCAACCAAGTCACGGGCATTTTTCCCGGGAAAGTCGGCATTGACTGCGACTAAAAATGGTGCGGAAGTTAATTGAATAATCGGCGTTAAATCTGTGAGGGGGTTATATTGCAGATTTTTAAATACTGCCGGATGTATAGCTAATTGACCAGTTGAAGCCACTAGTAAAGTGTAGCCATCAGGCTTAGCCTTGGCAACATTACGCGAACCAACTAAACCACCTGCGCCTGGCTGGTTCTCTACTAAAAAAGGTTGTTTGTATTTATTCGTTAAGCGCAGGGCAATTTCCCGCGCGGTAATATCAAGCGCTCCCCCTGGCGGAAATGGCACAACAATTGACACCTGTTTATTTGGCCAATCGCTTGCTTGCGCATAGACAAACTGCGGAAGCAGTAGAAATAAAAGAACAGCGCAAAAATGTTGCGTGCAATGAACAGCTTGTGCGTATTTCATTTTTTTCCTTAGATGACTTCTACTTTTTCACCAATACCGATTTTCTAGCCATTAATGAATATCGGCCGACTCTTTAATCGCATCCCGTAAAATTTCCCAAGAAAAATTGCTGGCTTTTGCCGCGCCAATAATTACTGCTTCTTTTTTCGCTATAAGCTCCACAGCAGCGTTAATTTTTTCAGCTGCAGCAAGGGGAATGACTACGGCGCCATGTTGATCAGCATGAATTAAATCATTGGGCTGAACCGCCATACCTGCAACGGTAACCGGCACACCAATACCAACGATATGCACATGCGCATGGCTAGGCATCACGCTACCAGCAAGTAATTGAAAGTTACTAGCATTCATGGGAATATCCCGAATTGAGCCATTGGTAACTACACCTTTAGCACCAAGGCCACGGTGAACGTGGGTGTTAACTTCACCCCAAAAAGCCCCTATCCCTGCCCGCGTACCATCCAAATCTTGCAAAACAATAACACTTGGCTTAGGGCCTTCATCGACATACTTATACCAATTAATACGAATTTCTTTTTGCTCTTCTGCGCTAACGCGCGGACCCTGAACTGCTCGCATAGTGCCAGTACGCGCATAACCAACGATCGGCGCTAAATTAGGATAGATACACTGCAAGGGCTCAGTAGTAAAACCTTGATTTCGGTAAGTGGGATCGATTAACTCAAGCGCATTACAAATGGTGGGGGTGTCAAACTGAGCTAGGGAATCTAATAAAGTTTGAGGATGTAAAGGCTGAGACATAGCACTCCTTTTTTCTTAACAACCTACCATAAAGCGAATATAGAACTTAGAGCAATTATCGTTTTCACCTAAATTGATTTGAGTCCAAGCATAGCGCGCGCCTCAGCCGCTGAGGCCAATTCTCCGCCGAGGTCTTCAATAATACGCTTCGCTTTAGTAACCAACTCAGCATTACTTTGACAAAGCACACCCTTCTTGAGAAAAATATTGTCTTCAAGGCCAACTCGGGTATGGCCGCCAAATAACCAAGCTTGCGCCACAATCGGGAACTCAAAGCGACTAATGCCAAAAGCCGACCATCTCGCTCCAGCTGGTAATTGATCGCGCAAATAGAGCAGCGTAGCGGGATCAGCATTTAAACCATACTTCACTCCCATCACAAAGCTAAATAAACCCGGGCCATCAAGTGTGCCGTCAGCAATTAAATCTAAGGCTAGATTAAGGTCGCCGGTATCAAAAATTTCCAATTCAGGAAGAACCCCCGCATCGCGAATAACTTTAGCCATTTTGCGTACGTTCAATGGCGTGTTAATCACAATATCTGTAGCGCCATTCATGGTATTAAAGTCTAAAGAACAAATATCGGGTTTGAGTTTTGTAATATGCTCTACACGCTTTAATGGATGACATAAAGTCGTTCCCGGAGCAAAGACCTTAGGATCATCTTCACTGGGGATAAACCGGCCACCGGGGCCAGTAGTTAGATTAATGATGAGCTCTTTATTTTGCGCTCGGATTAACTCAACTACTTTAGCGTATAAATCAAACTCCATTGACTGTTTACCCGAATCTGGATCGCGCACATGGATATGCACTGCGGCAGCACCCGCATCGCCAGCACCCAAACATGATTCGGCAATTTGTTGCGGGGTAATAGGTAAGTAAGGGGTCATCTCAGGCTTTGTTAAGCCCCCAGTTACTGCACACGTGAGGATGGTTTTTGCCATTGAGATAAAGCCCCTGTATTTAAAGATGAATTAAAAAATAGCGTGAAATATCCGCGCTTAACCCTTCAGCGATTTTTCCGCTTTGTCCAAAAAGGAATAATCTAAATATTTACCCACCCATGCATCCGTATTTGCCACTAATGCGGGATCAATCTTGCCCTGTTCAGAAATGGTTTTCAGAATTAATCTCGTTGAAGGCATATCTAGACGTGGGTCAGTGAGTAAAACTGAATTTAGCGCCATTAATGCGACAGGTTTAGCCGTTGGATCATTCATTTTTTTAGCAACAATTTCAGCAACCTCATCCTTTGGTCTGGTTTTAATAAAATTCATCCCTCGTAAAGTAGCCTTTAAAAACCGTACTACTGCATCAGGATTATCTTTAATAAAGGTGGGATGAAAAACTAAGTCCAAACTCTCTGCATTGGGTATAGGTGGTAGCTGCACAATGTAATGTGTATCTTTGGCTTTAGAAACTGCTAATGCAGAGGCCGGCTCCCAAGCAATAAATGCATCTACCTCCCCGCGATCAAGCATGGCAGCAATATCGCCAACGCGACCAGGTACTTTTTGGAATTTAAGATTCTGAGTTTTTTCAACATAAAACAAAATGGCATCGTGAATCGTGCCAAGCCCAGGAGTACCAACCTTTTTGCCATTTAAATCAGCATACGATTTAAATTGTTTATGACCAACGAGCGGTGCATTATATTTAGTAACTGAACAAAGCATCGTAAATTGTCCGCCACCTGCAGCATATTGCATGATTGGTGCTAAGCCACACATAACAGCATCTAAGTTTTTATTTAAATCAAGCAGCGATGCAGGTCCATTAGGATAAGTGCGCCGATCAATTTGAATACCCTCTTGATCGTAATAGCCTTGATTTTCAGCCACCCAAATAGCCGCATAGTCAACCTCAGCTCCAGCCTGATCTGCTAGTCTAATGACTGTTTTTTTGCTTTGTGCAAATAATGGCGTACCCATCGGCAGCATGGTGCCCAAGGATGCTGCAGCACCCATACCTAAAATTTTTCTGCGATTTTTATTAGTATTATTCATTTCTCATCTCCTATTTAAAAAGTGATTTTTAACTGCATACACTACTTAATCTACCTCTACTTTTGATGCAAAAAAGAAAAACATTTTGCCCTTAACTCGGTAAATTCAGTGCTTAATGAATCCCGTGGTCGTGGCAAGTCGATTGGTAAATCAGCTTTAATTGAAGTGGGCTTCTCAGAAAGAATAATTACGCGATCGCCTAAGAAAACCGCCTCCTCTAAATTATGCGTGACAAAAACAATTGTCCGTTTCAGATTTTTCCAGATATCCAATACCTCTTGCTGCATTCTTTCTCGTGTCGGCTGGTCAAGGCTTACAAATGGCTCATCCATGAGGATTAAATCAGCATTCGTTGCAAAGGCCCTGGCAATAGAAACGCGTTGTTTCATGCCACCTGAAATTTGATGCGGGTAAAAATCCTCGAATCCACCAAGTCCAACAATGCGAATCACTTCTTCTACTTTTTGTTTTATTTCGGCTTTCTTTAATTTTTTAATTTTTAAGCCTGTAGCAATATTTTCCCAGACAGTTAACCATGGCAAAGTAGATGGTTCTTGAAAAACAAAAGAAATACTATGTTTTTTTGGATTGACCCTTTCTCCATCCAGCAATACATCACCTTTTGATGGCTTTAATAAACCACTAAGAATATCGAGTAAGGTTGTCTTGCCGCAGCCACTGGGTCCGCAAATACATAAAAATTCATTTTCCTTAACGGTAAATTGAATATCACCATGCACGACTAAATTGCCATATTGGTGAGAAATGCCGACTTGAAGTTTGGGATTTAAATTTTTCATAGTTAGCTTGATAAACCCTTAAAGGGTCACCTGCCATCTCCACTTAAATAAATAACGCTCAGCCATTAACAGTAATTCATTTAAAACAAAGCCAATTGCACCAATGACAATCATGCCAACAATAATTTCCGGTATCTTCAGCAATTCGGCGTAGTTCAGCATCATGCGTCCCAAGCCTTCATTAATTCCGCCGGCTAATTCAGCTGCTACGATGGTCAGCCAAGCAGCGCCCATCGCCACGCGCATGCCCCCCAAAATATCTGGAAGTACGGTTGGCACCACCACATGCATTAAGGTATAAAACTTAGATGCGCCATATACGGCTACGACCTTTTTATGCAAAGGCTCAACCCGCTGAACCCCTACTAAGGTTGACGTATAAACCGGGAAAAAAGCGCCAAGAAAAATTAAAAATGCAAAACGAGTATCGCCTGCAAATAAAATAATTGCCAATGGAATCCAGGCAATCGGCGGAATAAAGCGGAAAGGCTCCATGACCGAACGAGTTGAGTTATATAGGTTTTTGTTTAGGCCCATTAGTAAGCCCAGAGGTACGCCAAGAAAAACCCCTAAATTAAAGCCTAATAAAACCCGATATAAACTTGCCCACGCATGAGTTCCCAGAGAAATGCCTTGGGTATCGCCCTTCATAATTAAATTTTTAAATGCCTTGAATACAGCATCTACCGGGGGGAAAAATGGTGAAGCAACCCAACTAGCTAGTAATTGCCAAAATAATAAAAAGGCCGCTAAAGCAACGATATTAAGACCAGCGGCCTTAATACCCGGGTTAATTTTTTTGCTACTGGAATTAAATAAGGCGCTGAACAATTTATTCCATCCGGTTTAAAAAATTGGTTTCAACAAAGCGAGTGTGAACATCGCCCGCAATAAATTCAGGGGAGCTAATCAGTTTTCTTTGAAATTCACGAGTTGTCTCCACTCCTTCAACTTGCATTTCTAATAAAGCCCGTTGCATCCGTGCAATTGCCTCTGCTCGATCACGACCCCAGCAAATCACCTTGCCAAGTAGGGAATCATAAAATGGGGGAATCACATATCCCGAAAATAAATGGCTATCCATTCTGATCCCAAAACCCCCAGGTGCAAAATACTCGTTTACCCTGCCAGGATTAGGTCGAAAATCATTCGCAGCACTTTCGGCATTAATGCGGCATTCAATTGCATGCCCAGTTAAACGTATATCTTTTTGCTGCAATCTTAGCCCTTCGCCTGCAGCTATCAGTATTTGGGCTTTTACTAAATCAATCCCCGTTACCATTTCAGTGACTGGATGCTCAACCTGAATACGGGTGTTCATTTCCATAAAATAAAATTGCTGAGATACGGGGTCCAGCATGCACTCAATTGTGCCCGCGCTACGGTAATTAACATGCTTACATAACTGAATTGCTGCATTACCAATATCAGCACGCAATTTCTCGCTTAATACCGGGGAGGGGCTTTCTTCCACCAATTTTTGATTTCGACGTTGCAAGGAACAATCCCGCTCACCAAGATGCAAAATATTTTCACTGTCACCTAACACCTGCACCTCTATGTGCCGAATACCCGTAAGAAATTTTTCCATGTACAGAGAGCCATCACCAAAAGCTGACTTTGCTTCCTGTGATGCCTCAATATAGGCTGCCTCGACTTGATCGGCATTATTCACAATGCGCATGCCTCTTCCCCCGCCACCTGCACTTGCCTTCAATAAAACCGGGTAACCAATTTTTTCTGCAATACTTGCAGCCTCTTTAGCATCTTGCAAAATACCATTTGAACCTGGGGTCGTCGGAATGCCCGCCTCTTTTGCCAAGCGGATAGCAGTAGCCTTATCCCCCATTAATCGAATTGAAGTTGGGCTTGGGCCAATAAAAATATAGCCCTCGCTCTCACAACGCTCAGCAAAATCTGCATTTTCAGATAAAAACCCATAGCCAGGATGAATTGCATCAACTCGAAAGAGATAGGCTGCAGTTAGAATTTTTTCAACGTTTAAGTAACTTTCACTAGCACGAGCAGGACCTATGCACATCGATTTATCAGCCATAAAAACAGGCAGAGATTGGCTATCAGCCTCGGAGTAAACTTGAACTGTTTCAATGCCGAGTTCTTGGCATGCCCGAATAATACGGACCGCAATTTCACCGCGATTAGCAATTAACAGTTTTTTAATGGGTTTTGCTTTATGCATTGGGCTTAATTAAAATCAGTATTTGTCCATATTCCACTGGCTCGCCATCGGCGACCAAGATTTCGCTTACTACGCCATCAACCCCTGCGGGTAATGAATTCATCAACTTCATCACCTCAATAATGCACACTACTGAATCTATTCCGACTGCAGCACCAATCTCAATAAACGGCGGGGCTCCTGGTTCGGGACAACGGTAAAAACTACCGACCATCGGCGCCTTAATACCCACAAAACCGGCAGGAGCTACCATCATTTTTTTGCTAACAGGCTTTTGTGGCGAACTTACTTGATCACGAACTTCAGCACTTTGCACGGGTGCAGGAGCCTGCTCTACGTTGCCAGAACGCTGAAAAGAACGAGGCTGTGAGGTAGTGGAATTTTTCCGTAAATCGATTTTAATATCCCCGTACTGAAGACTAAACTCAGAAAATTGCGGTGAATCCTCAACTAAGCGAATGATCTCCATCAAATCCTGATAATTTAAATTACGCTCAGCCACCACTATCTCCTTTGAATAAATTTAGCACCATTATGACCCTGCAATTTCAATGTTCAAGCCAGGTTTAGATACGTGAATTCGACTTGTCTTAGGTCGCTGACTCAATTCTTTAACTAAGGAAACAACTGAGTGCTCAAAAACATATTCAGTTTTCATTGCGCCCGCTGCCAACATATCATCAACTTGAGATCCGGCAAACATATAGCGTAATAAACGCTCATCATCACTAGCATGCGGATATTTTTTTCTTAATGCCTTTACACCTGGTTCGCGTTGAGTTGGGTTTAGGCCAATTTGTTTAGAGCCATTCTCTATAATCCGATCCAAAACGCTTGGCTCGACTGGCGCCAACAATTTACCGTAATACCCTAAAGCATATTTTTTTATTTCATTAGGAACGACGCGATACCGCTCGCCATGCAAGACATTTAATACTGCCTGGGTGCCCACAAATTGGGCAAAAGGCGTAATCATAATTGGGTAACCCAGCTCTTGTCTTACCCTTGCACATTCATCTAGCAGCTCATCAAACTTATCTGCAATGCCAGCCTGATCTAACTGCGAACGAAAATTACTCAGCATTCCACCAGGAATTTGATGCTGATAGTGGAAGGCGTTATATTCCAAAATCTGGCCCACGGGCTTATCTTCAAGTTCTGCAATGCGCTGAAAATGTTCGCTTATCTCATCAATTACCTCGTCATTGATTGATAAACGATAACCGTCTAACCTTAAATTTTTAGCAACGCTTTGAGTGGCAGGCTGAGCGGCGCCATTTGCAAGTGGCGCTATCGAAGTATGCAACTGATCAGCGCCAAGCTTGACTGCCTCTAAATACATTAATGGGGCGATGCCTGTTAAGCAATGTCCATGAATTTCAAGGGGCACTTTACCCATTACTTTTTTCAGGGCAGGAACTAAGGTACGTATACGATCAACAGTTAACAGGCCACCAGCATCTTTGAGCATAATGGCATCGACCGTACCGCTGGCAATTAATTGCTTGGCAGTTTCAACGTATAACTCATCGGTATGAACTGGGCTTAAGCTGTACGAAAGTGCGCCAAATGTATACACCCCCAACGCTTTCGATATCCGCGTGGTGGCTAACATGTTAGAAACGTCATTGAGTCCATCAAAAGCGCCGATAACCCTAAATCCATTGGCAACTAAGCGCTCTACCCAGAGCTCAATAATATCGTCTGGCACAAAGTCAAATGAGGCAATATTTTTACTGCGCACTAAAGACCTCAAGGGCGTTTTTTTTATGAGCTTGCGCATGAGTCGAACACGTTCCCACGGATCTTCTTTTAAGTAGCGCACGCAAACATCAAACTGAATGGTACCGGCCAAATCAATCTGATCAAAGCCAGCTCGATCCATTTGCTCTGCTATCGGCAGCATATGGGCAGTAGTCATCCGCGTTGCCCACAAACATTGATGAGCATCGCGTAAAGTTGTATCAATAATACCTACCGATTTATCCAAAATCACTCCTTTTAATCGAGATTAGTTGGCTCAAACCCACGCAACGCCCTTTTCAAAACGATCATCAGTGGCAATCTGCAAATCGCCATTTGGCGACCTCAACAAAGCCGAAGTCGGCCCAAAATATTCTGCGGCGTTAATTTTTAGCCCCTGATAAAGTTTTGCTAGCGCTTCATCCTCTAGCTCTAATTCGCCATTCGGGGTAACCGAAACACGCAGGCGGTTAATCGCTTTTTCTAGGCTACTATTTTGCGAACTCATTTCTAAAATAATTTGTAAGATAATCGCCGGTATGCGGGGCCCACCTGGACATCCTGAGGCAATTTGATCGCCATTTTTCTTTAGCATCACATTGGGTGAGAGATTCGTCACGCAAAGCCATTCCCCGGAAGCGACCGACTGGCGGAATAAATTACCTGCGCAATTTAAAATAACCCCCGATCCTGGAGTTATTAGGCCAGATCCAAACCATAATGGCCCTTGTGTAAAGGTACAAGAAACTGTCATACCCTTGGTATCGCTGATGCAAAAATGAGTTGTATGCTGCTCTGCTGCCTTCGCTACAACAAAAGCCTGTCTTTTATTGTTCCACCCCACCCGCAACGCTTCTGCAATCAACTCAATATAATTTTTTTCTTCCCGTAGCTCTTCTAGCTGAATATGAGACAACTGGTGCAGTGCATCTTTCACGATACCAAAGCCCGATGTTAAGGGATTTGGGCCATAAATATCAGACCCGTGGAATGCCACTAGACTACCTGCATCAAGCTTAGCCTGCTGCTGCAAAAAATTTTCCTTATTTAACCAGCCACCCTGCTCTAATAAAAATTGACTTGTGGTAGCAGCAAACTCGCCTTGATAAAAAAATCCGACTGGATCCGCTTGAATCTGAGTCAGCGTTTTTGCTAGATCTGTTTGAATGAGGCGATCGCCTGCCTTGAGCCATTTCCCATCAGGGGCAAAAATGGCCTTAAAGTCGTCGGGAAACTGATCTGCGCGCGCTGCAGCCCAACTTAAGGCCATTTGTAAATTTTGACCAACAATGAAGCCATCCTGCGCTGCAGCAATAGCCGCATTTAATAATGGCGCAAAGTCTTGTGACCCAAATTCTTGGTGGGCCTTAAGCAGGCCACGTAATACTAGGGGGGTTGAAACCGAAGCAGCGCTACCGAAGTAATTGACGCCAATTTTATTAGACCTCAGTAATGCCGGGTTAAATTCTTTTGCTACCGTGGCATTGAAATCAATTGTTACGGGAATATCTTGGGGCGTTTTTTGAACCAGCATAAAGCCACCATACCCACCTACACCGCAATTTGCAGGATCAAGCACAGCTAATGCCATAGCAACTGCAACAGTTGCATCGATAGCATTGCCGCCATGCTCCATCGCTTTAGCGCCAGCATCCGCAGCAATTTGATGAGAGCAAACTACCGCTCCACGCATTTTGATCTCCTAAGTACGATTAAATCGATTATTTTTTTATTTTTATCAATAAAGCCTAGTTAGATTATTGCTAGTTGTGAATTTTGTCAAGACTTACTATATATTAACTTGTGAACGCAAAAAACCCATTCACGGCGTAAGATATCAATCAATACTGGTATATATCCTAAATAAACAGATCAATGAGCGAAGCCCTTTTTTATAAAAAATATAAGCCTCAACATAGGGTTAACGTGAGGAAATATGAAATTTTACGTGAATCTCTCTTGGCAGCCATTCAAGATGGATATTGGCAATGTGGGGTCAAGCTACCCACCGAGTTAGAGCTATCAAAAACTACCCCATTTAGCCTTGGAACCATTCAAAAAGCCATTGGCAGTCTCACTCGCGAGGGATTTTTACAGCGCAAGCGCGGCCTGGGTACATTTGTTATTCCTATTGAAAAACGTATCGGTGGGCCCTGGATCTTTCGCTTTCTTGAAAAAGATAGCGCTGAGTTTGTGCCAATGTCGACCCAAGTAGTGAAGAGAAAATTAATCCAATCAACTGAACCATGGGCCCATTGGTTAACTGCAGGGAAAATAAACATTCAATTACTCCAAATCAATCGCGTTATTCAGGCTGGGGAATATACTTTTTACAGTAAATACTTTCTTGATCCAGAACAATTTCCAATTATTGCCAAGACTCCATTGAAAGAATTAAATAGTGCAAACTTTGCTGGTTTGATTCAAGATCACTACCAAATTTATCTAGAAAGAATTGATCGGACGATTCAATGCATTACCGTGCCAAGCACGATCAATCAACTCCTAGACCAAGCAAAAAATACCAAAGGTGTGCTGGTTGAGATTATGGCAAGTGGCCAGCGTGCGAAACCGATTTTTTATCAGCAACTCTTTTTACCGCCCAATGGGCCAAGGCTCTTTTTCGGCCAAGGTGGAACTTAAAGCCTTAATGAAGGAATTTTTTCCCCTTACGCATGAAAATAATCCATCCAATCCCGCTAAACCAAGAAAACTTTAAGTTCTTTGGCAAAGTTATTTCCTTTGCGCACCTCGATCACTATCCCATTAACCAAGGTACTGCGGAGCGTTACCATGCGATTTCAGAAATTGATGTTGGCGACGGAGATAGTAAGGCAATTATTAGCTTATTTCGTGGCCAACCGTTTGCCATCCCATTCACTCTAAGATTAATGGAACGACATCCCTTGGGAACCCAAACTTTTATACCCACCAACAATCAAACTAATGACCAATATTTAATTGTGGTTAGCAAGCCGAATTTAGAGTCCGAAGCAGACATCGTTAGTAATCTTTGCGCCTTCATTGCGAGCAATGGCGCTGGAATTACATATAACAAGGGAGTTTGGCACCATCCGCTCATTAGCTTAAATAAAGAGAGTGATTTTATTGTGATCGACCGTGCCAATATGCAGAATAACTGTGATGAAATTCAACTAAGCCAGCAAGTCATCATTGATAACCCATAATCTCCCATTTACAAACTAAAAATTCAGGCCAAGCCATTCTTTAACTTGTGAATGTAAATCACCCGTAAATTTAGCTTGATCGCCGGAGGCAGTAATAGCGCCCAGGCTTAATACAAATATAGTTTGCGACATACGCACCACACGACGTACGTTGTGATCAATTAATAAAACGCCAATACCTCTTTCAGTAAAACGATCTAGCCAGACAAAAACTTCTTCAGCAACCTTAGGCGACAAACCAATACTAGGCTCATCAACTAAACATAATTTGGGCTGTAATATCCATGCCTTAGCGAACTCAAGTTGCTTTTGCTGGCCGCCAGATAGCTCGCCAGCAGCCTGCCCTAGTTTATCTTTGAGTGCTGGAAATAATTCAATTACCTCTTCATAACGTGATTTCCAGACATTCACAAATAATTGCATGCGCGACTGAATCGGTAGTAAAAGATTTTCGCGCACAGTTAAAAATGGAAATAGGCTGGACTCTTGCGGAATGCAGCAAATTCCCAAGTCAACTAAGTGATGCGGCTCAAGATGGTTAATATTTTTATTATCATAAAAAATATCCCCTGCTTTGGGATGCAAAAAACCACAAATAGTTTTAACCAGGGTTGATTTACCAGCTCCATTAAGGCCAATTAGACCGCTAATTTCTCCGGCTTTCACCTGCAAAGAAACATCCCGCAATACGTCGATATCTTTCGCATAACCTGCAGTTACCGATTTCAACTCAAGCAAATATTCAGACATGATCACCGCCTAAATAAGCTTCAATTACATTCGGATCTTCTAGCACTAAGCGAGTACTGCCTTGTGAAATAATTCTTCCCGTATTCATGCAAATAGATTCATGGCATAAGCTTTTTACAATTGGCATATCGTGACTTACCAATAGAAAGGTTTGTCCATTCTGATTACGCGTACGAATAAATTCTGCCATGGTCTCTCTCATTACGGGATGCACGGCAGCAAAAGGCTCATCTAATAAGGCAATTTTAGGTGGGCACATAAAGCACATGCCAAATTCGAGTAATTTTTTTTGTCCGCCAGAAAGTTGACCGGCATCTAAGTACTGTACCTGCTCAAGCGTTAATTCCTTAACGAGGCTTTGTGCTCTAGATTCCGCCTCCGCAGCATTTAAGCCTAATGCCCGCCCAGAAATTAATAAATTATCAAATGCTGACAGCCGAATGAAGACGCGGGTCATCTGAAACATCCGTATCACCCCCAAATGCGCTAACTGAGATGGAGATAGCTGCGTAATAGAGCGGCCTTCAAGATAAGTACTGCCCTCATCGGGAAACAACTCCCCAGATAGCATATTCAATACCGTTGTCTTCCCCGATCCATTTGGGCCAATTAAACCCAAAATAATGCCTTGCGGCACTTCAAAAGAAACGTGGTCAACTGCTTGATTGCCACCAAAGCGCTTTGAAATACTATCAACGCGTAATAAAGGTTCGGTTTTCATTTCAATTATTTTTTACTGGTTTTAGTCGGGCATACAGGCTCAGGCAAATTCCCCACAAGCCAGTTCTAAAAAAGCGTGCAAAAATAATTACTAGCAAGGCAAATACAATGAGCTGTATATTGCCAACATCCCTTAACCATTCGGAGCTAAGGTAGACCAGCAAAGCGCCTAAAACCGGGCCAGTAAGAGAGCCAATTCCACCAATCACGACCATTGAAATAATTAAGCCTGTTTGCTGAATTAAACCCATCTCAGGGCTAACTAATTGACTGAATGTGCCATACATACAGCCCGCAAAACCGCAAATAGCGCTCGAGATAGTAAATGCCAATAGCTTAAACCGAACCACTGGAATTCCCCTACTTTCTGCTGCTTCTGCATCATCCCGAATAGCCAATAAATATCCACCGTATTTACTCCGCATGAGTAAGAAGATTAGCCAACCTACTAAGACAACCAGCAGTAAGAAAAAATAGTAATAGGCAATACGACTTTCCATTAAGGTAGGTAAGTTTAGACCTTGATCACCGCGGGTAAATTCATGAGAGTTACCAATAAACACGCGCGCTATTTCCGCAAATGCCAAGGTGGTCAAAGATAAATAAGGCCCCTTCAAACGCAATACTGTGGCTCCTAATAAAAAACCAAGTAAGGCCGAACCAAAAACAGCGGCAGGAATACCTACCCATAGTGAAACGCTAAGGTGATAACTGAGTAAAGCTGTAATATAGCCGCCAATCATGGCAAAGGCCGCTGGGGCCATTGAAAATTGACCGGTAAAGCCGGCTAATAAATTCCAAGCCAAGGCAATTAAGGCAAAATAAAAGCCCACAATTAAAATGCCTAATGTATAGGGTGATAAGTCAAGCAAAGGCACCAGACACATCAGCGCACAAAGAATGAATAAGCACTTCAGGTCGCGCGATAACTTTCTAGACCATAAATTTTCCATCTGACTCATGACTGGCGCCCTTTTTGACCCGCTAAACCTTGCGGCCGCAGAATTAAAACGGCTACCAATACAAATAAGCCAAAAGCATCTCGGTAGTCATAAGAAATATAAACAGCAAAAAACGATTCTGAAACTCCGAGTAATAAGGCGGCTATCATGCTGCCCCAGATTGATCCCATGCCACCTAACACGACAATAATGAATGATTTGATGGCGGGAAATGAGCCAATATCAGGCGCAGGATTCATTAATGGTGCTAATAATGCGCCCGAAAGCGCAGCCAACATACCAGAGATAGCAAAAATAATGCTGGTAGTTCGCACTGGGTCAATGCCAGCTAAAGAAGAGCCGAAGCGATTTTGGGCAACTGCTTGAATCTGCCTACCCCAAAGTGATTTTTTAATAAAGAGAGCGAGCCCGCATAACAAGGAGATGGAAATACCTGCCGCAATAATTTTCTGACCATTCAACATGATTGGACCAATTGCGATTCGCTGTGTACTGACTAGGCTTGGCCCCATAAAGGGAGATGGGCCAATAACTTTATCAACAAAGTGAATTAAAAATAGGGATAAAGCAAAAGTCACTACTACCGCATACTCATCCTTCACAATTGACCAGCTCTGATAGCCTTGATAAAGGGGCCGCATGAGTAATTTCTCAATCGTTACGCCAAGAAAAGCACCGCCTGCCGCTGCTAGTAGGAGCGCGAACCAAGGATTTATTCCTAGCTTCATTGCAGTTAAGGCGTAGGCATAGGCACCCACCATGAAAAATTCACCATGAGCAAAATTGACAATACGTAGAATGCCAAAAATCATTGATAAACCTACGGCCATGAGCGCGTAGAACAGACCCATAATGAGTCCGTTAATCGTTAAATCAAGAAA
>CANKKB010000031.1 GCA_947482555.1 Burkholderiaceae bacterium
GAAGCCTCTGTGTAACAGCGTGGTAATCCCGAGCCAAGTTAAGCAGTAATGCTTAGAAGGTGTAGAGACTGTACGGGTAGGTCGTAAAGACAAGAGACAGTCCAGACTACAAACTGGAAACAGGCAGTGAAAACTGTAGTAGTAAGCATAATCCTTTGGTCCCAGGTTCAAGTCCTGGTGGGCCCACCAATAATCACAATACCAACTCTAGGGTTGGCATTTTTTTGAGCGTTACTTTAAGTAACGCTTGTGGTCTTTAATCCCATTCCAGACGCCCAAAAAAGGGTATTTATGGGGGGGTAAGGGCAGGAAATAGCCACTAAGAGACTTGCAACTTGCATTGCAGCAATGATTAATCACTCTTTATGGCGAAAGGTATATAAAATGAATTGAGCAAATCTCCTTGAGCTGCCTTAGTTTCATTTTAAGACTACCGCCCCTGAGCTTTGGTTTAATACCGAAAGGCATTCGTAATGGTAGTTCATTTCTAAAAAATTAAAGGAGATATCTATGAGTATCAATATCCATCCAACAGTTGATGCTGGAATTAAAAATGGGCCCGATAGTTTTTCAGGCGGAACTTTACGCTGCAAGTGTTCTTCAAGCCCTGTTGAGGTCAAAATTGAAAGTCAGATTGCATTTAATCATGCTTGCGGATGTTCTAAATGCTGGAAACCATCAGGCGCCTTGTTTTCTGTGGTTGGCGTTGTGCCAAAAGAAAAAGTTAGCATTACTGCTCATCCTGAGAAGTTAAAAGTTATAGATGATAGCGCCTTAATTCAGCGTCATGCTTGCAGCTCGTGCGGAACCCATTTATACGGGCGCATTGAGAATAAAGAGCACGCATTCTATGGCTTGGACTTTATTCATACGGAGTTATCCAAGGAAGATGGTTGGGATAGTCCGAAATTTGCTGCATTTGTGTCTTCTATTATTGAAAGTGGTACCCCACCATCTAAAATGGATGATGTGCGTAAATCGCTTAAGGATAAAGGTCTTGAGGCTTATGACTGCTTAAGCCCTGTATTAATGGACCTCTTGGCAACGCATGCAGCAAAAGCAAAAGGTACATATAAAGAGTCTTAAATGGAAATAGTAGAGTCACATTCCTCCTATGGAGGCAGGCAGGAGGTATGGAAGCATTATTCAGAAACGCTCAAATGCGAAATGCGATTCGGGATCTATCTCCCTGAATATGCGCTTCGCGGACAGCGTCGTCCAGTGCTTTATTGGCTTTCGGGTTTAACTTGCACAGAGCAAAACTTTATTACAAAGGCTGGAGCGCAGAAGTTTGCAGCCCAACATCAGTTAATAGTTGTATCCCTTGATACTAGTCCCAGAGGTAATGCTGTTCCTGACGACGATATTTATTATCTTGGGCAGGGAGCAAGTTTTTATATCAATTCAACAACTTCTCCATGGGCTGAAAATTTTCAAATGCAAGATTATGTTTCAATGGAGTTGCCAGCATTAATTGAGAGTTATTTTCCAGCTAGCGGCAGGAGAAGTATATTTGGACACTCTATGGGTGGACATGGGGCGCTTGTAACGGCGCTACGTAATCCGGGAAAATATAGAAGTGTCTCTGCATTCTCTCCAATAGTGGCGCCTACTCAAGTGCCTTGGGGTAAAAAAGCCTTTTTTGCTTATCTTGGAATGGACTGTGAATCTTGGAAAGTTTGGGATGCTGTTGAATTAGTTGGAAAGGCCAAGGAGAAGTTGCCTATATTGATTGATCAGGGAGGGGCTGATGAGTTCCTGGTTGAGCAGCTAAGGCCAGAGCTATTGACTGCAGCCTGCAATGCCGCAGATTTTCCAATTGAGTTAAGGATTCAACCTGGGTATGACCATAGCTATTATTTCATAGCTAGTTTTATTGGGGAGCATTTCCTACATCATTCTATTGCGCTATCGAAGTGAACCCTTTGGATTTGTACTTTAAACACGCTAAACCTGTAATGAATTACTGCAGAAGATTTTCTTTGTTCGCGTTAATAAATTGATAGTTGATCAGGAGCAATTTGAGTAATTTTGACACCTCTTATGCTTAATCCTTGGCAATAAGCCTAATAGGTTAAGTTGTAAAAAAAGGAAGAATAGATGAATAAGCTATACGGAATTAAGGCTCTTGCATTTGATGCGTATGGGACCGTATTTGATGTTCATTCAGTTGTTGCCTTAGCTAATAAAATGTATCCAGGCAAGGGTGAGGAGCTCAGCAGACTTTGGCGATCAAAGCAAATGGAATATATGTTCTTAAGAACTGTAATGGGCAGATATATTCCACATGGAGAAAATAACGAGGCCGCATTAATTTATGCTATGAAATTTTTAAAGCTTAATGGGGGGATTAAAGAAAGAGCCTTATTAATTAACGCATATGAAACATTAGAGTTATTCGATGACGCCAAGAGAACCATTCCAATGTTATCAAATTTTAAAAAATCAATTCTTTCAGTTGGAACACCAGCCTTAATTCGTCGACTTGTGGAAAATGCCGGCATAGAGTCTAATTTTGAAGAGCTCTTGAGCGTTGATGAGGTCAAGGTTTATAAGCCGCACCCCAGAACTTATCAACTAATTATCGACAAACTTCAGTTGCTACGCCAAGAGGTCGGTTTTGTAACATCAAATTATTATGATGTTATAGGTGCCAAGGCATTTGGTTTTCAGGCAATATGGATAAACCGCAATAATGTAATTCCAGATGAATTGGGACTTTGTCCCAATATAGAACTTAAATCAATGGATTTAATGCCCAATATTTTTGGTTAAGGTAAGAGCTATTAAGTCAAAAATCAGATTTAACTAACCAATAATTGATTTCATTAATAAAAATGCAAGCATGCCAACGAAAATAGTTATAAGCATTTGTTTGCAAAAATATGCAGTTAGGATGCCTGCTATAGCCCCCCACATTTCAGGTTTTTGAAAATTTAATTGATATAAACCCAAAGATGCATCTTTTGAAAACAAAATGATAGGAATAATAATCGCGATCATTGCCCCAGTAGGGGCATATTTAAGAAATTCATGAATATTCGGCGATAAAGTGAGTTTGGAGCCAACTATTAGAAAAATACTTCTATTAAAAATGGTAATTAATCCCATTCCTAAAAATATAATCCAAAGTTCAATATTACTCATGTTTGCCTTTTTGTATGATTCTATCTATAAATATTGCAGCAACTACCGATGCTATAACTGAGAAAACAATAGACAGTTGATAGGGGAGATTAATAGTAAAAATACAGGTTACCCCTGCAGCTAGTGCAGATAGTAGAGAAGTTTTTGATCTAATAGGGGGCACTATTAAGGCGATAAGGACTAATATTCCAGCGAACCCAAGACCTAAAGAGGCCGGTATTTTTGATCCGAAAATAATTACGAATACCAGGCCTATTTGCCAAATACACCAATTTGCTACCGATGCGCCAAGATAAAAATATAAAATTTGACTAGTTGATTTTTCAGAGGTTGGTACTGGATATCTATTCGTAAATTGTAAAAAACTAATATCAGCATTTAGATAGCCCAAAAATAGCTTTGGTAGAAATTTATAATGCGAAAAGTGCGGAGCAATAGATGCCCCAAAAATAATAAATCGAGAATTAATAATAAATGTGACAAGCCAAATCGTCCAAATCGGATAATTTCCCATTATTAGGGGCATCACTGCAAGCTGGGACGTTCCTGCATAAACCATAAGACTCATACCAACAAGTTCTGTTTGATTGAGTCCTGCTTCTATTATTGCCAAATTAGTAACAACTGACCATGAAAATAGGCCAATTGCTGGCTGCAGCATTAGCTTTGCACCATCTATAAGTTCATTGCCCGGCCCGTTATTGTTGTTCGATTTCATTAAAATAGATTGTTTGGGCTTATCTTTATAAGAATCAATGGGTAACTTTATCTTGCCTCTTTAAGCACTTCAAATATGATTTTTTATCATAATAAGAGCTTAGAATGGCACTAATAGGGATTTACATCAAATAGATGAAATGGGCCTAAGCAATTTGTTGTGAATATAATTTGAATAGTTTTAGATGGGCGCAAACTCAAGTAATCTCTTAATTAGGCCTATTTTCCCCATTCGATGTTTATCTGTCGCGTCAGTCCTTTTTTTAATTCTATAGGGCCTGATTGAGCATACCTAGATATTTAATAATAGATAATTTCGGGTCAATCAAGGCCTGTCATTGCCGGCCAGACACCGATCCTCCCCCCCCATCCAGTACTATTTATCTTTACAATATCTATAAAAAGATCAGCTAAAAGTAATCCTGCAATTGGCCCAGCAGCAATTTTTGTAAACTCTAAAAACCACTTGTAAAGTTTTAATCGCCAAAGCTGCGCCATTTGCAGAATATTCACTTTTCAGATTACGCCGTTTGAGCTGACGGTTGTTTTTCTTCTCTAATCATTTGGGAGATAATTTGCCGTGCTCTTCGTAAGCCAGTATCAGAGTGGAGGAAAAGTTCTGTATACCCCTCATCTGGAATTTCAATCATTTTTTGCTGACGCTCTAGGGCCCATTTATCTTCGTCTACTACACTAGGAAACATTTCAGCGATACGGTCGACGGTTCGCTTAGTTGGGTCGCCTAGGGATTTATGGTCTGCTGGACAGCAAACATACCATCGCCAATCACTTTGTACGTTATCAATTGGAGTATGAGTATGGAACAGAATATAACCCCTATCAGTGCCACCACCTCCAAGTCCTGAGCCAAACTTACCAGTTGGACCAATCTTAAGTTCCACTCTAGTAAGTGCAGGAGTCACCATACAATGCGTATGACTTCTATCTACATTATCGAAATGAAACCAATCGATAAAGAAGGGAGGTTGTTTGTAGTTTTTAGCATTTCTTACTGTTCTTACGTATTGGTATCCGCCTTCTTCACCTTCTTCAATATCAATCGGCAGTAAGCTGTTGGCATAATCACCAATATTGCCTTCATGGAGTGGGTAAAAATGTGTGATGTCTAATAGATTTTCAATAATTAGCAGGAAATTTGCAGGCACTCTTATTACTTCTGAATGGACAGAAGACCACTCTTTGTCAGCAATTTCCGGCGTCCTTGGTGGTGTAAATAAGTGCGCTCTTTCAGGGTTTCCGACCCAAACCCAAACCAAAGTATCTTGTTCAATAACTTTAACAGGCCGAAGTTTTGCTCTTTCGGGAATGGGCTTATCTGGTACTGATGGAATTTTTACGCACTTACCAGAGTCATCATAGCAAAGTCCATGGTATGCACATTCAAGAAGGCCATTATCTAATAGTCTACTTTCAGAAAGTGGAAAACGCTTATGACAGCAGCGATTATCAAAGGCAACTACCTTACCTTCTTTTGTGCGCCAAATTACGATACTGCTACCAGCGACAACACGATTTTTCAGCTCTTCTTTTTCAAATTCATCGGACATGCCAACTACATACCAACAATCTTTTGGATATTTTTGAGTTTCCATTGTTATTATCTTTGTTTCCATTGTTATAGCCTTTCAGAAAATAAAATTACTAAAGATCTAGAACTAATTCTGGTGAATTAGATCGGGAGCAGCAAATTAATATAAAATTTTTCCTATCTTTCTCATTTAATACAGTGTCTCTATGGTCAGGTTCACCACCTAGATAACGAGTTAAACATGTTCCGCAATACCCTTCTTCGCACGATGACTCAATAAAAAAATTGTTTTTTCTTAATGAGTCAATAATTGATTCATTTGCCTCAACTTTAAATTTTAATTTACTGCGATTAAGATTTATTAGAAATTCTGTATTTGATTTTTTTTCTAAATTTTGCTCTTGAGATACCGCAGAAAAATGTTCGTAATGAATATGCTCTGGGGGCCAATGCTTTGTTTCATTTTTAATAGCCGTCATAAATCCAGTCGGCCCGCAAAAATATAAATGCTCACCATCCCCATATTCTTTTAGAGTTGTTTTTAGGTCAATGCCATTAGATGGATCGCCATTATCATGATAGATGGTTGCCTTTCCATTGTTTATGAGTTCCATTAACTCATTGGATTGAATGGTTTTGCCTTGATTTCTGGCGCAGTAATGTAGATGAAAATCTGCCCCTCTCGTTTTTAATTCTGAGGACATTGTAAGAAGTGGGGTAATCCCAATTCCTCCAGCAATCAATAAATGTTTTTTTGCATCTAGATTTAAAGGAAAATGGTTTCGCGGGGCGCTAATTTCATAGATTTGATCAATTTTAGCCTCCTCATAAAGTGTTTTTGACCCCCCCCTTCCATTTGCTTCAATTTGAACTGTAATTTGATAAAAGTCTGTCTCTAGAGAACTATTGCACAGTGAGTATTGCCTAATTAGGCCAGCCTTTATATGGACATCAATATGGGCACCGCTTGTAAAGGCGGGTAACTTAATGTTGTCTAGGGCCTGAAATTTGAAGCTAAAGATATCATCGCCAACCTTGGTGATAGCCGTTAGCTTAACTTTCAGCCTCTGGTTCCCTTCTACCGTGCTAATACTTCCCCCGTTTTTTCAATATATGGTTTTGAGTGGACTGCTTAGCTACATTCCATAAGTTGAACTGTATCGCTTACGTGCGCTTAATAAAAACGAATTTAATTGACCCTATTACTTAAGAAAACTTGATTTTAAATTTCCAAATACTCTTAAATTAAAGCAATCAATACCTTTATAGAGGGGTATAAATCAAAGTAATGTTGCAGCGCAGTAAGTAATTTAATTTACTTAATATCAGAAAATTCGATATATTAAGGGGAATAAAGGCAAAAATGAATATAAAGCAGCTAGAAACATTCTATTGGATCGATCGACTTGGAAGCTTTAGCGCTGCAGCTGATAAGGTTTTTGCTACTCAATCCACGGTATCGATGCGTATTCATGAATTAGAAGAGTCATTGGGCGTTAAGTTATTTGACCGCACCCAAAGAACTGCCAAATTAACTTCAAAAGGCAAAGAATTAGTGCCTTATGTTAGGCAATTAATTGAATTAACCTCTGAAATGCAAGAAATATTAATGCCAAAAGCAGCCCTAAGCGGACTAATTCGCGTAGGCGTCATCGAGGTGGTTGCGTTAACTTGGTTACCCGATTTTATCAAGCATTTACGGGCTAAATTTCCCTTGGTAAGGCTGGAGCTAGCAGTTGGACTTGCTAATGAGTTAAATCAAAAAATGGCAAATGGCGACTTAGATTTAATTTTTAGTATGGGCCGTGCACCAAGTTCAGCTTACGTGATGGAAAGTCTTGGTAGCGTAACTTTTGATTGGGTAATGGCGCCTCAATTAAAAAATAAAAATAAAAAACTGACTTTAGAAATATTTAAAGAGCAGCCATTGATTATTCTGAATAAAAATTCATTTCATTTTTCTTTTATCCAGGAATGGATGCGTGAGAATAAAATTCATCCAAATTCAATCATTGAATGTAATTCAATGAGCGCAATAGCAATATTGGTTAAAGCTGGAGTAGGAATTTCCTTAATCCCGATGTCGTGCTATCCAAACGAATTAGAGGATGGATCTTTGGCGGTAATTAAGTTGTCAAAAGAATCTCAGCCTGTTGAAGCATATGCTATGTACATTGGAGATTCACCAAACCCTCTAGCTCAAGCTGTTGCAGATGTTGGTGCCGAGGTAAGTAAAATTTTTAATAATCAAAAAAAGAGTGAAAATAGAAATTCATTACTTCGAAAAATTGCTTAAACTCTTCGTTGATAAAACTAATTAAATAAAGTGTAGGAAATTACTTATGAAAACGAGAGCAGCTGTTGCCTATGAGGCCGGTAAACCCTTAGTTATAGAAACAGTTGACCTAGAGGGTCCAAGGGCGGGAGAGGTTCTGGTTGAAATAAAAGCATCTGGTATTTGTCATACTGATCAGTACACTTTGTCAGGAGCAGATCCAGAGGGAATTTTCCCCGCCATTCTAGGCCATGAGGGGGCAGGAATTGTTGTTGAGGTAGGGCAAGGTGTTACCTCTATTAGAAAAGGCGACCATGTTATTCCTTTATATACGCCGGAATGCCGCCAATGTAAATTTTGCCTTTCTCGTAAAACAAATTTATGTCAGGCCATTAGATCAACACAAGGTAAAGGATTAATGCCAGACCAGTCTAGTCGTTTTAGCATTAATGGTAAGCCAATATTTCATTATATGGGCACTTCAACTTTTAGCAATTTCACAGTAGTACCAGAAATTGCGTTAGCTAAAATTCGAGATGATGCACCGTTTGATAAGGCTTGTTACATTGGCTGCGGAGTAACCACTGGAATTGGGGCGGTGCTATTTACCGCTAAGGTTGAGCCAGGAGCTAATGTAGTGGTATTTGGGCTTGGGGGAATTGGTTTAAATGTGATTCAAGGCGCAAAAATGGTCGGCGCTAATAAGATCATTGGCGTCGATATAAATCCATCAAGAGAAGCTATGGCACGTAAATTTGGGATGACCGACTTTATTAATCCAAAAGCAGTTGAGAATACTGTTGATAGCATATTGCAATTAACTGATGGGGGCGCTGATTTTAGTTTTGAATGCATCGGGAGTACTAAAGTGATGCGTGAGGCTCTCGAGTGCACTCATAAAGGCTGGGGCCGTAGCATCATCATTGGGGTAGCTGAGGCGGGCGCGGAAATTAGCACAAGACCATTTCAGCTAGTAACTGGCCGAAAGTGGGAGGGCTCAGCATTTGGTGGTGCAAGGGGTAGAACAGATGTTCCAAAAATTGTAGATTGGTATATGGAGGGCAAGATTAATATTGATGACTTAATAACACATACAATGCCACTGGAAAAAATTAATGATGGATTTGATTTAATGCTTACCGGTCAATCTATTCGCTCAGTAGTAATTTTCTAGTAAATTTACAATAAACTAATAAAGCTTCAGTTAAGACATGGCTTTATGATTTCCTCTCAGTACTCTCAAGTTAGGGGGTACGGAAAAAATTGCTGAATACAGAGTGCGATATTAGGGTTAGTCCTAATAAAAATAATAATTTATCGCTAGATATAAAAATAGATGAATATCCTCGATACCTAATCATTGAAAAAATCCATTATCTTTTTTGATCATTGATAGATATCCTATAAATCAAATTGACACAGATCGAATTTAGCATATTCTAATGGAGACACTCAAAGTGTATCTCTTGGCTTTAAAAGGGGTGGACGACACAAGATGAGCCAAGATATTATTTTGGAAGCAAGGGGCCTAACTAAAGAGTTTGGAGGGTTTATTGCCGTTAATGACGTGTCCTTAAAAATTAAACGCGGTTCAATACACGCATTAATTGGACCAAACGGCGCTGGAAAAACAACATTATTTAACTTACTAACAATATTTTTAACGGCTAGTCGAGGAAAAATTTTATTTAATAGTGAGGACATTACAAAAAAACATCCTGCAGAAGTTGCAACTATGGGGCTAGTTAGGTCCTTTCAAATTTCCTCTACCTACCCAAATTTAACTGTTTTAGAGAACGTAAAACTAGGTTTACAGCAAAAATATATTTCCTCATATAATTTTTGGAGTTCATCAAAGTGTCTCAATGCTTTAAATGAAAGAGCAAAAGAGTTAATAGAGTCTGTCGGTCTATCGAATTACCTTCAGCATAAGGCTGGTGACCTACCATACGGACGAAAACGCGCACTCGAAATTGCTGCAACTTTAGCGCTAGATCCTGAAATGATGCTATTAGATGAGCCAACCGCTGGTATGGGTCATGAGGATGTTGAGAAAATTGCAAATTTAATTAAAGAAGCAGCGGTAAATAGGACGGTTCTGGTCGTTGAGCACAACCTAAATGTAGTTGCAAATCTTTCAGACTCTATTACCGTCTTGCAGCGCGGAAAAATTCTCTCGGAGGGAACCTATGCTGAGATATCTAAAAATTTAGAAGTTCAAGAAGCTTACATGGGGACTAGCCATGCATAGTGGCGAGCAAATAAAGCCTCTTCTAAAAATAAATAGGCTATGTGCTTCATATGGAGAGTCAAAGGCACTTCATGGCATTAATTTAGAAGTTTGTAAGGGTGAAGTTGTTACATTACTTGGTAGAAATGGAGCTGGAAAAACAACAACTTTAAAATCTATTATGGGTTTAATGGCAACAATTTCTGGATCAATTGAATTTGAAGGCATTGAATTGATTGGACTAAGACCTGAACAGATTGCCAAAAAAGGAGTTTCATATTGCCCAGAGGAGCGTGCAATTTATTCAACGTTAACTGTTGAGGAGAATTTAATTCTACCGCCAATTGTCAAGCCTGGTGGAATGACTCTCGAAGAAATTTATCAAATTTTTCCAAACTTGTGGGAGCGTAAATATAGCCAGGGTACAAAAATGTCTGGGGGTGAGCAGCAGATGCTTGCAATTGCACGAATCTTAAGGACAGGCGCTAATTTTATTTTACTTGATGAGCCAACTGAGGGTTTAGCACCGGTAATTATCCAGCAAATTAGAAATTTAATTTTGAACTTAAAAGAAAAGGGGTTCACCATTTTATTAGTTGAGCAGAACTTTCATTTTGCAGTACAGGTAGCCGATCGACATTATATTTTAGAAACTGGAGTAGTAGTAGAGGAAATTAAATCTGGTGAGGTTTCTGCAAGTATGGGGAAGCTTAATCAATACCTAGGCGTTTAACATTAATCTATACAAAATATTTGGAGACAATATGAAAAGAAAATACTTATCCTTATTAATGGGAATCTCGTTATTTGCACAAGTAAATTTGAACGGCATTTCAAGTGCTTTAGCGGCTGATGCAGGTCCTGTCAAAATCGGCGTGTTAAATGATATGAGTGGACCCTATGCCGACCTCGGAGGCAAAGGCTCAGTTCTTGCGGCGCAAATGGCTATAGAAGATTTTGGGGGTTCTGTTTTAGGAAAAAAAATTGAACTAGTATCTGCGGATCATCAAAACAAGACAGATATTGCTGCAAATATTGCACGCAAATGGTATGACGTTGAAAACGTTGACATGATTACCGACCTTACAAATTCAGCAGTTGCGATTGCTGTGCAGGGCATTTCTAAAGAACGAAAAAAAATTGACCTTGTAACTAGCACCGCTACTACAGCACTAACCAATAAAGAATGTTCGCCATATGGAGTTCATTGGACATATGATTCATATTCTTTATCAAATGGTCCAGTACGTGCGTTAATTGATAAAAATAAAAAATGGTTTTTTATTACAGCCGACTATACTTTTGGTCAAAATCTGCAAAGTACTGCAGCAAAAATGATCAAAGATTTAGGTGGGCAAGTGGTTGGGGAAGCCAAGCACCCCTTAAATGCTACTGACATGTCATCGCAAATTCTTGCTGCCCAAGCTTCTGGGGCTGATGTTATAGCTTTAGCGAATGCCGGAACCGATACATCTAATGCAGTTAAGCAGGCAAATGAATATGGGGTAACTAAAAAACAAAAACTTGCATCACTGCTTACGGTTATTACAGATGTTCACAGTATGGGTTTAAATAATGCACAAGGTTTAATCTTTTCTGAAGCATTTTATTGGAATGCTAACGCGGGAACTCGAGCTTGGTCTGAAAAGTTTTATAAGCGCCATGGATCAATGCCATCAATGGTTCAGGCGGGAACTTATTCAGCCGTTATGCATTACTTAAAAAGCGTTAAAGCAGCAGGAACAGCTAATTCTGATGCAGTGATGGCAAAAATGAGGGCCACACCAGTTGATGATTTTGCATTTAAGGGCGCCAAAATTCGTGCTGATGGGGTCTTAGACCATAACATGTATTTATATCAAGTTAAGTCGCCAAGTGAATCTAAAGGCCCATGGGATTATTACAACTTGTTGGCCACAATCCCTCAAGGAAAAACATTTCAACCGATTGAAGAAAGTGAATGCTACCTAGTAAAAAAATAAACTATTTTTTTGACAGCCTTATTAGGTTAATTTTCCAATTTAACTGGAGTAATTAGTGTTCAGCTCATTAAGCTTCTCCCCACAATTAGTTCTAAGCCAGCTTGTAGTTGGTTTGGTTAATGGCTCTTTTTACGCAATCCTAAGCCTTGGTTTGGCTATTATTTTTGGAATGCTTAATGTGATTAATTTTGTGCAGGGCGCATTATTTATGACTGGCGCTTTCGTTGGATATTTTTTACTCCAGTTAGCTGGAATTGATTATTTATATGCTCTATTTCTCGCCCCAATTATTGTTGCCGGTATTGGTTTTCTAATAGAAAGATTTCTCTTATCTCGTATTTATAAAATTGACCATATATATGGCTGGCTTTTGACTTTTGGTTTAGCTCTAATGATTGAGTCAATATTTAGACAGTTTTATGGTGTTTCAGGAAGGCCATATCCCGTTCCAACATGGCTTAGAGGAACTATTGACCTTGGTTTTATGATGTTACCAATATATAGAGCGTGGGTAATTTTAGTTTCTTCTATTGGCTGTTTAGCTACGTGGTACGCAATTGAAAAGACTCAGCTTGGTTCTTATCTTAGAGCCTCAACGGAAAATCCGCAAATGACTAGATGTTTCGGGATTAATGTTCCATGGCTTATTTGTATTACCTATTGCTGTGGGGTAGGGATGGCAGCATTTGCAGGTGTGTTAGCGGCTCCAATTTACCAAGTTAGCCCATTGATGGGATCAAATATTATCGTCGTAATCATGGCGGTTGTTGTAATTGGTGGATTGGGCTCAATTTTAGGGACGATTATTACGGGAATAAGTATCGGTCTAATAGAGGGGATTGCCAAAATAATCTATCCCGAAGGATCCCATGTAATTATATTTATCATCATGGCAATAGTTCTTATCGTCAAGCCAACCGGATTATTTGGCAAGCGAATTAGGTAGATATTTATATGAAATATTTAACCTACATAATAATTGGCGCGCTGGTTTTATTAGCCCCTTTTTATTTTTACCCAACAATTTTGATGCAAATTTTATGTTTTGCGCTATTTGCTAGTGCATTTAATTTATTGTTTGGATATACCGGCTTACTTTCATTTGGGCACGCTGCTTTTTTTGGATTTGCTGCATATATTTCTGGATTTGCTGCTAAAGAAATGGGGTTTACTCCTGAATTTGCAATACTTTCCGGTGCTTTAATGGGGGGATTTTTAGGTTTAGCTATTGGCGCCCTGGCAGTTAGGCAGCAGGGAATTATTTTTGCCATGATAACCTTCGCCCTAGCTGAGGTTGTTTATTTTATATGTTTACGGGCGCCTTTTACCGGGGGTGAAGATGGCTTGCAGTCAGTTCCTCGGGGCTACTTATTTGGCCTAATTGATCTATCAAGTTCATTACGAATGTATTACTTTGTATTAGCAATTTTTATAATTTCTGTTCTTGGTCTCTACCGAATAATACATTCCCCTTTTGGCCAAGTATTAAAAGCAATCAGAGAAAATGAAAATCGCGCTATTTCAATGGGCTATAAAACACAGCAATATAAATTATTGGCTTTCGTTCTTTCAGCTTTTTTCTCAGGTGTAGCTGGAGCTACTAAAACCTTAGTATTTCAATTGGCAACTCTAACGGATGTCCACTGGCATAAGTCTGGAGAGGTAGTATTGATGACGCTCTTAGGGGGCTTAGGTACATTTACTGGTCCTTGGGTGGGGTCAGCATTTGTTATTGCATTAAATGATGGCTTGGCAGATATTGGTGAGTGGGTGCCATTTATTCTGGGGGCAGTTTTTGTAGTTTGCGTTCTCTTATTTAGGAAGGGAATCATTGGATATATAGATCTCTATTTAAGAAAAACTGGAAAGCAATAAGTGCATCAAATGTTTAAAACTCAAGACCATTTTATGACTAGTGAACTCAAAAAATCTTTGAATCAGTTTTTTGATGGTCCAAAAACCCCACTATGGTTTTCTTCATTGATAAAGTCTACTAATGTGGGTGATAAATTCTTAGTTTCTTCAGAGCAGATTTATTGGATTTTATTTGAAGCTAGGCTATTTAGAGAGAGCTTTATTAAAGTTGATTTACTTGATAATTACTATTTCACCCTTTTGAAAGAATTTAATCCAGTTGAGTATTATTTAATAAGATGCGGTGTCAACACCCCATCTTATTAAGTTAAATAATTTTTAAAACTTAATCACTTATCCCTAAATTTAAATTTCACCCGTAATGTCTTCGGGCAATCCCATGCAATATTTGAAAAGGTAATATATGAGCGCTCAGCTACCTCTGGATGGAATTCGCGTCATCGAAATTTGTAATGTAGCAGCTGGCCCATTTTGTTCTATGCTTTTGGCTGATTTAGGCGCAGAAATTATTAAATTAGAAAATCCCGGTTCAGGTGATACATTAAGGGCATGGCCACCCCACACGGGCCCTGCCGATGATTTGCTTAGTGAAAACTTTGCCTCTCTTAATCGCAATAAAAAATCAGTCTGTTTAGACCTGAAAGATCCCAAACAGAATGATTTAGCTAAAAAATTAATTATGAA
>CANKKB010000032.1 GCA_947482555.1 Burkholderiaceae bacterium
AACCGAATATGCCCATGGCGGGGGTTGTGGCTGCAAAATTTCCCCTAGTTTATTAGCAACTATTTTGCGGGATTTGCCTTTACCCTTACCCAATCCTAAATTGCTGGTTGGGAATGAATCTGCGGACGATGCGGCCGTTTATCTCCTTAATGATCAGCAAGCGTTAATAGCTACTACCGATTTTTTTACTCCGATTGTTGATGATCCCTTTGATTTTGGGCGCATTGCGGCCACGAATGCGCTTTCAGATATTTATGCCATGGGTGGCGAGCCAATTTTGGCTTTAGCCATTGTGGGCATGCCGATTGATAAGTTACCAGCTGAAGCTATCGGACGAATTTTAGCGGGGGGGCAAAGCGTTTGCGCTGCAGCGGGCATCACAATTGCTGGCGGCCATTCAATTGATACTCCCGAACCGATATACGGCTTAGCAGTGATGGGCTTGGCACATCCGCAGTTTGTGCGTAAAAATTGCAATGCCCAAGTAGGGGACGTTTTAATTTTAGCTAAACCGCTCGGTATTGGAATACTTTCTGCAGCTTTAAAAAAGAGTGTATTAAGCGCTGATGGTTATGCTGAAATGCTGCGCTTAACGACGCAATTAAACAGTATTGGCACCAGTATTGCTAAGTTGCAGGGCGTCACGGCCATGACCGATGTCACTGGCTTTGGTTTAGCAGGGCATGCGCTTGAAATGGCTCGAGGCGCTAATTTAGAGTTACAGCTGAATTTTGCTCATATTCCGCTCATTCCCTCGGCGCTTGAAAACCTTAAGCAGGGCTTTTCTACCGGCGCTAGCACACGCAATTGGCAAAGCTATGGGGGCGAGATAGCACTTGGTAATTCATTAGGCCAAGATCAAGGGCTTTCAGCTACACAAGTAAAAACCCTGTTAACAGACCCGCAAACTAGTGGCGGGCTGTTAATTAGCTGTACGCCATCTTCTTCGCCACAGGTACTGGCTACGTTATTACAAGCTGGGTTTAATGATGCTTGCCAGATAGGTCAATTTTTAGCTACGGGAGTAGCTGAGCCCAAGAGCCCAGCACCAGTAACTAAGCTAAAGGTTTATTGAATCTTTGCTTTTGCTCGTAGTTTTTTCATCATTTCAGCAAACTGCGCTTTTTGCCAAGCTTCATCTGAAATAATCATTTGTTTAAGCTGGTCTTTGACTTCATCAAAACTAGGTACTTTCGCCTCGCGCGATTCATCGACTTTAATAATGTGCCAGCCAAATTGAGTTTTAACAGGCTTATCGGTCATCTGGCCATTTTTCAGGCCAACCATTGCCTTAGAAAATTCAGGTACTAAGGCTTTTTCGCTAACCCACCCTAAATCTCCACCATTAGGGGCAGAACCGGGATCTTTTGATTTAGCTTTAGCGATATCAGCAAACTTTGCTCCACCTTTAATTTGGGCAATGATTGCTTTGGCATCAGCTTCTTTTTCGACCAAAATGTGTTCGACATGATATTCCTTGCCAGTGTATTGGGTTTTCATGCTTTCATAAGCGGACTTTAAATCGGCTTCAGTCACACCTTCTTTTTCGATGTACTCTTGAAAGACAGCGGCAACTAAAACGCCTGTTTTCGATTGCTCAATTTGTTCGCGTACATCAGGGCGCTGCGCAACGCCAGTTTTATCAGCTTCTTGCAAAATAAGCTCACGAGTGATGAGCATCTCTCGACCTTGCTCGCGAATTTTAGGATCATCACCCTGGCCTGATTTTTTTATTAAAGCGTCTAATTGAGCTGAGGGAATGGCCTTTCCGTTCACAATTGCGGCATTTTGTGCATGCGCAAGTAGGGGGGCAAAAGTTAGACAAATAGCGGCAGCAATAATGCTAAAGGAGAGGTGTTTGTGAATAAATGACATGATCTTAAATGGCTTCTTCTGGGGTTAGGGCAACAATAGCTAAGGCGTGAATTTCAGCGGGAATATGTTTCTGCAGAGCATCATACACCAGCCGGTGGCGTGCCACGCGCGATAGACCGGTAAATTCGGGAGCAACCAAAGTAACCCGAAAATGACCTCCACCACTAGCCGCACCAGCATGCCCTGCATGCATATGGCTCTCATCTTCAATATGTAAGTTGGCAATGGCAAATGCCGCCTCTAGGTCGATAGTAAATTGTTGGATGCGTAATTGATTTGGGGTCATGACTCAATGTGCTTTCCAAGCCAAATACTTTGCAAAATAATAAAAACAACTAATAAACCCGTACTACCGAATAATTTAAAGTTGACCCAAGTATCTTCAGAAAATTGAAAGGCGACATACAGATTTAAGAATCCCATTGTCAAGAAAAAGACAACCCAAGCTAAATTTAACTTTCCCCAAATACTATGGGCATGCGGTGGTTTTAGGGTAACTTGCTTACCCATGACAACTTGAATCCAATTTTTTTTAAAAAACTGTGCACTAATCAGTAGAACTGCGGCAAATAGCCAATATAAAACGGTTGGCTTAAGTTGAATAAAAACTTTATTTTGCAGGAAGATGGTGAGGCCACCAAAGACCACAATCAATACTAAGCTAGCCCACTGCATCGCATCGATTTTACGGTGCCGGTAATAGACCCAAAGAATCTGTAAGATAGTTGCCACCATCGCCACAATAGTAGCGGCATAAATATCGACAAATTTAAAAGTAATGAAAAATAAAATGACTGGAAATAAATCGAAAAGAAATTTCATAAACTTTATTTATTTTCCGTAATAGTTTGCGCGTTTTGACTGGGTTCAAACTTTAGCGATGCTGAATTAATACAATACCTCAAGCCAGTAGTATCAGTGGGACCATCATTAAATACGTGCCCTAAGTGGGCATCGCAATTACCGCAACGTACTTCAGTTCGGGCCATACCATGGGTAGTATCTTTATGTTCGACGATGGCCTCGGCAACCAGTGGAGCATCATAGCTAGGCCAACCGCAACCAGCGTCGAATTTACTACTAGATACAAATAGGGGGGTGCCACAACACACACATTTGTAGTCACCTTGATTCCAGTGATCCCAATATTTACCCGTAAAAGGTGCTTCAGTAGCGGCTTGTCGAGTAACGCGATATTCAATATCACTTAACTCTTTTTTATATTCTGCATCAGTTTTCTTCATTTCAATAGCTCTCTTTAGGAGGAACAACTCACCTCAATTGAGTTCAATTCGGGTGGCGGGGGCTTGGCATAAGCATCATATTCTAATTGCTCATCGTAAGGGTTACGCAAAACAGTGGCTAAGCGTGATAATTCCGAAAAATCATCCGCTTGCGCTGCTTCGATAGCTGCCTGAGCTAAATAATTACGCAAGATAAATTTGGGATTGACGAGATTCATGCGCTGTTTGCGCTCTTGATCGTTACTATGTTCTTGCTGTAAGCGAGTTCGGTAGTGATCAATCCAGGCATCAAAACCAGCGCGGTCCAAAAATAGGTCACGTAAGAAAGTATTTTGATTGCTATCAGGTAGCGCACTGAGGCTGCCTAAATGACGAAAAAACGTAGTGAAATCAATTTTGTTGTGGTGCATTAATTGCAGTAAGGACTCAATTAAAGGCACATCGTTGGGCTGGATCTCAAGTAAACCGAGCTTTGCGCGAAAATGAGTCTCCCATGTGGCTTGATAAATATCGGGATAAAGCGCAAGCGCACTACGTAAGGTGGTTTGTGCTGCATTACTTAAGTCATTTTCAGATTGAGTGGAATTGGCTTGCTTTAACTCTTGCTCAATTAAAGGTAGCATCGCACTAGCTAAACAGGCCATATTCCAGTGCAAAATTTGCGGTTGACGCTGATAGCTGTAACGACCACCTGCATCCGAATGATTGCAAATATGATCGATTTGAAATTGATCGAGAAACCCAAATG
Source organism: Burkholderiaceae bacterium (assembly GCA_947482555.1). GTDB lineage: Bacteria > Pseudomonadota > Gammaproteobacteria > Burkholderiales > Burkholderiaceae > Polynucleobacter. Next base: position 3,868 of record CANKKB010000032.1, read on the forward strand.
GGCCGTAATCCATAGTTAAGCCGAGCAGGCTGGTGTTATCAGTATTGAGCACACCATGACAAAAGCCAACGGCCTGCCAGTGCGCTGCAAGTTGGGCAGTACGCTCAGAAATTGCTTTAAAGAGCTCTAAATAGGGCGCTGTAGAACTACGGCAAACGGGATAAAAGTTGTCAATCAAATCATCAGCAAGCATTTTTAGTTCGGTATGCATTTGTAGGGAAGCAAGATGTTCGAAATGACCAACCCGTAAAAAACTCGGCGCTAGACGCGTGCAAACCGCAGCAGTTTCAAGAGTTTCGCGAACCACTGTTTTTTTGGACCCGACCACCGCTAAAGCACGTGTAGTTGGAATGCCCAAGGCCTGCATCGCCTCGCTACACAAATATTCACGAATCGAAGAGCGCAGCACGGCGCGACCATCGCCCATACGTGAATAAGGCGTTTTACCGGCACCTTTAAGCTGGATTTCTTGACCCTGGATATCGCCCAATAAAATAGCTCGGCCATCGCCAAGTTGACCAGCCCACATACCAAATTGATGACCGCTATACGCAGTTGCGGTGGGCTCACTGAATTGCTGATTACCCACTTCCAAGGCGTTCCCAGCTAATACTTGCAGCCATGCTGGATCTCTCGGTAAGTGATCGGACGTGGTTTTCAAGTCGATGAGTTTTGCCACATCGGTAGAAAAGGCCACCCAATAGGGGTCGGGTAAGGGAGTAGGGGTAACGGTTTGGCGAACGGCTTCACCGCATAAAATAAATGTCATGCGCCTGACTCTAGCTTAACTTGAGCCTTTTTGCTGGCCTTGCTAGAAAGCCTTATGCTATTGTGAATTTGGAGACCTTATGACCACTGATGCTAATTTAACCGCCATATCTAGCCAGTTAGCCCATCTGGGTGAAGAGTTAGACGTGCCATTCCTCAAATTATTGGGAGTGCGAATTTTAAAAGCTGAAATGGGCCGTGGCGAAATTTTGCTCGCCTTACGACCCGAACATCAAAATACCTGGAATGTTGCCCATGGTGGGGTTTTGTTAACGCTAATGGATGTGGCGATGGCTGTAGCAGCTCGTTCAGCAGACCCAGGCGACCGCAGTGTTGTGACGATTGAACTGAAGAATAATTTTTTGCAGACCGCTAAGGGTCTTTTGCGGGTGAAGGCTGATACCGTGCATACGACTGCGACCATGGCATTTTGTGAGGCCAAGCTTTACGATGATCAAGGGGCTATTTGTTGTATGGCTACAGGTACATTCAAGTTTCTGAAACGCCTGCCGACACGCAATGCGCACGGTGAGCGGGTAATTGAAGTTGACGAACGTAAAGCTTAAGTACCGACTAGACCGAAAGGTTTGATCCGGAGGCGCCAATTAAGCCGCCTGTAACGACGTCATGGCCAATCGTCCCTTTGGCATCAAAGCGACGTTCAACCATTTCAAATGCGCCATCATGACGAACCCTTAATATAGTGCTTGAGCGTGTGCCGTAATTTGGGGTTTGAATAAATGCAGCTGACAACGCTTTTTCCCACTCCATATTGACCCCAGTGCTAGGCAACTCTTGATCGCTAGCCTGATGTGAATCAGCTAGCAAACGCAGATAGGGGTCGACATTTTTTAATTCGCCTTGATCCATTGCTAAAGCCTGCGCAAATGCGGCAATGCGATGATTGACTTTAGGCCATGGTGTATCAAGCATGGCATTTGATAGTCCATATACGCCTGCATCTAAGGCTTGTTTAGGATAGGTTTTGCGGGGTCGAATCGATTTGCCCATCATTAAACGATTACTTACCCAATGCATTTCAGCATTGGCGGGATTACTTAGATCAGTCATCAATAAGTTAAAGCCGTTGTACTGCTCGAATTGTTTTGCGTGTTGTTCAATAAACGCATCAGGGCGGCTTGCATTATTTAGAAATAGCATCGGTATTTCACCGCGGGTTCTTGCGTCAAGCCTTTTTTCACTGGGCGCTCTTACATTAGTCAGCGCAGCAAAACGACCGGTTTTGGTGAAGCCAAACCAAGTACCAGGATTACCAAGAACATCGGCGCGATCGCGACCCGCTAAAAGATGCGGTTTTTCTGGCCACCAAGCCATTTTTTCTGTATTGCGTTCATAAAATTCATCGCGATTAGCGGCCACCACTAAAGCATATTTAGGATGCGATTTCCAGGCGAATAAAATGAGGCACATAGCGATAATATGCCAGATTAAATTTCTAGTAAGGGGTATGGTAATTTTTCCCCTAAAAATAAAAGTGGCCCATTCACCCCGCCCAAATGTAAATGCTCAGTAGGAATTGCGAGCGTGCTATTGACTAACTCAGACTTACACTCAATTTGAAAACAGACCTGCCCCAAATTAAATGGATTGGGCGCAGATAGAACCACCATCCCAGCAGGTTGGGTAGGGTCTTGAGAATGAAAAATTTCTATCCCTGGTTGAAAGAGGGCAGCGGTCTTTACCAGAGTTTTGCTATCGCTGTAGGCTAAGTACAAACGCCGTTTAATAACACCCCGATATTGGCTACGCGCGACAATTTCTTGGCCCGGATAACACCCTTTTTTAAAATCAACGCCATACACCGATTCAAAATTAATCATTTGCGGAACAAATTGATCTTGGGTAGCTAGCACTATCCGCGGAATAGCACTCATGACTTCAAGAAAGTTCCACATCTCAGCTTCATTATTTACATCTTCAATCGAACTTAACTCGCTAGGAGATATAGGGGTTGCAAATAGAAAACGGGCATACGAGTGACTGACACCTTCAATCATGATTTGAGAAGGGGGCAAAGATAAAATCATTGCCTGCTCTGGAAACGCTAATGCGCTAACAGAATTTAGTCCCCCCGCACTTTGCCGCTGCCAACGGCCCTTTATTAGCCATTCATTACTCACGTCACGCACTTGTACTTTGGACCGCAAAACATACATCGCCAAACGCTTAGCAAAAGAAGCCGCGATATCTTTCGAAAGAAATAAAAAATAGCTTGGCTCTTCGGCTTGCTGCAAAAGCAGCCAGCCACTTGCCAATAAACGGCCTTTTGGTGTGCAGTAGCCCATGAGTCGAACTTGTTGAGGCCCCGATGCGACTTGGCCCAGCGAAATTGCCGCTAGCCCTTCAACTGAGTTAGTGAGTTGATTTTGCAAAAAATGGCTTGCATCGAGTCCTTGAATATGGATTAATCCCCACTGATCTAAGGCTACAGAGTCACCGATAAGGCTTGCTTTATTTATTGAGGTATTTGTCATTCTGCTTTTATCATAGCCTGATGCGCAAAAAATTACCTAAAAGCAGTTATTTCAAATCAATTGCTTGGTCTTTCCTGATCTTATTGATTTTATTTTATGTGAATGTATTCAGCTTGGGGGTAGTTCCCCAACAAGCGCAATTTACCAATGGGGAAACTCAAGCTGCATGGCGAATTCGCATTGCACCTCAATCGGGGGTGCATAGCATTGCCAAACAATTACAGGTTCAGGGCATTGGTGTAAATCCGTGGTTTTTTCAACTAGCAGCTCGCGGCTTATGGGTTGCTGGCAAATTAAAGCCTGGGACTTATTTATTTCCACAAGGCGCTAGCACTGGTCAAGTTTTATTACAAATGGCGCGGGGCGATCGTGTGCGTGAAACCCTGAGCATTATTCCAGGAATGACAATTTGGCAACTACGTGCTGCCATCGATGCTAACCCAGCCTTAGAACATCAAACGCAAAGCTTAAATAATCAAGCATTGTTGAAGAAGTTAAATCTAAATTATCCAAGCGCCGAAGGACTTTTTTACCCAGACAAATATGTTTTCGATCCAGGTGAAAGTGATATTGCAATTTACCAACAGGCAGCAAGCGCAATGCAAAAACAAGTGCAGCTGGCTTGGCAGCAACGCAACCCCCAAATTGCTGCAGCCAACCCCTATGCCTTATTAATTCTAGCTTCTATTGTTGAAAAAGAAACTGGTCAGGCGGCTGATCGCGACCTAGTTGCAGCCGTATTTGATAATCGTCTGAGGAAGGGGATGTTGTTGCAAACTGATCCAACTGTTATCTATGGCATAGGCCCCCAATTTGATGGGAATTTACGGAAATCAGATTTGCGGCGCGACAATCCCTACAATACTTATATGCGATCCGGATTACCTCCTACACCTATTGCAATGCCCAGTCGCGAGTCGCTATTTGCTGCTGCTGGGCCCGCCAAGAGTGCGGCGCTCTATTTTGTGGCCAAAGGGGATGGCAGTAGCTATTTTTCATCTTCACTACCTGAGCACGAACGCGCTGTAACCCAATATCAACGATTGCCAGCGAAAGCACCACAATCCTTGCCAGTTAAACCTTAATTTCTTTAGACTCTTTTATTCTTTACCCATATGCAGAATCAACCCGGTTTTTTTATCAGCTTTGAAGGCATCGATGGTGCGGGTAAAAGTACGCACATTGAAGCGTATGCCAATTTTTTACGCGCCAAATTTCCAGAGCGTAAGATACTAGTGACCCGTGAGCCTGGTGGCACGCCCTTGGGTGAGCAATTAAGAAAGCTTCTACTCGATGCGCCAATGGATCTAGAAACAGAAGCCTTGCTGATGTTTGCAGCGCGCCGTGAGCATTTAGCCCAGATTATCGAGCCAGCCCTTGCGGCCGGAAAAATTGTGATTTCGGATCGATTTACTGATGCTAGTTTTGCTTACCAAAGTGGGGGTAGGGGCTTAAGTATTGAAAAACTCAGCCAACTCGAACATTGGGTACAAGCCAGGGCAGGGAAGCTATTGCAGCCGAATATTACTTTCTTGTTTGATTTACCTAGTGAGGTTGCCGAAGCAAGGCGCTCACAAGCAAGAACGCCAGATAAATTTGAACGGCTAGACCTCGCCTTTTTTGAACGCGTACGCCAAGAGTATCTACGCCGTGCAGCCGCAGAGCCCGAGCGTTTCCGAATTTTAGACGCACGCGATAGCACTGAGGTTATCTGGAAAAAGCTTCAAAATATTAATATAAACCCATGATTTATATACATAATTTTATTATTAATTTTAACTATATTAGCCTCTGATGAATAAAAGCTATGAGCCTTAATCAACCCATTGCTCCTTGGTTACAAGGCCTATGGGATGAGCTACCTTTTACTGCCTTTCCCCACGCAGTGCTTATTTATGGGCAGGCAGGTATTGGCAAATATGATTTTGCGATCCGTCTTGCCCAAGCGTTATTGTGCGAATGTGCAGAACCCAATATCAGCAAGCCTTGCCAGCAATGCGAGGCATGCCGCTGGTTTGCAACTGGTAATCACCCCGATTTTATGGCGCTAGTCCCTGAAATACAGCGCAAGTATTTGCCCCAAGCAGCACTCGAAGGCGGCCAAGCCGATGCACCAGTTCGAACCACTAAAACCCGCGATGATGAAGCTGAATCGGAAGCTGCCGATAAAAAAGAAAAGCGTTTTATTGCGATCGCCGAAGCGCGTAGTGTTATTGGCTCTTTAGGGCTCGGTAGTCATCGAGGCGGCAATCGCGTGATCTTAGTTTCGCCCCTGGAGCAATTAAAACCGGATGCGGCTAATACCTTGCTCAAGTCTTTAGAAGAACCACCACCGCAAACCATTTTTATTTTAGTGACTGCAAGACTTGATCGTGTTCTGCCGACCATTCGCTCGCGTTGTCGACTCTTACAAGCACCAAAGCCTGAGCGCGTAATTGGGCTTAGTTGGCTGCAAAATAAACTCGCTACCGAAAAACTCAACGCAATATCTGCGGTTGAAGTAGAAGCACTGTATGACGAGAACGGCGGGGCCCCATTTACTGTTTATGAAACCCTGTTAGCCAGAAGTAGTCAAGATGAAAAAGATGAATTGATGCTGGGGGCCTTAGCCACAAAAAGTTTATTACAGGGACTAGCTAATGGTATTCACATTGATTGGCTGGGCATTGCTGAAAAAATTCATAAAGCCCCTGTGCCGATTTTATTAACTACATTGCAACGTTGGTGTGCAGATTTACAAGGGCTTACTCAGGCGAATGCGGTGCGTTATTACCCTATGCACACCGATGCATTAAGCGTGCTAGCAAAGCAAGTACGTCTAGTAAAATTGCTGCGCTGGTGGAAATTGTTATTACAAGCTCGGCGCCATGAAAATCATCCCCTTGCTACGCGCATACAAATGGAAGCCCTGTTGTTGCAATACCAAAATATTTTTAGCGATTGAAATTTCAAAATAGATTGATTGACCCCGATGTTTATTGATTCACATTGCCATCTCGATTTTCCGGAATATCGTGACCGTATGCCTGAGGTATTAGCCAATATGGCTGCTGCTGGGGTTACTCATGCATTATGTATATCAGTCGACTTACCTGATTTTCCGGCTGTAAAGGCCTTAGCAGAATCCTATGCGCATTTGTATGCATCAGTAGGGGTTCATCCTGATTATGAGAACACCCCCGAACCAACTGAAGATTTCTTGGTGACAGCTGCTGAGCACCCGAAGATTATTGCTCTAGGTGAAACGGGTTTAGATTATTACCGCAGTGGGGAGCGACCTTATGAGTCAATGGAATGGCAGCGCCAACGCTTTCGCACCCATATTCGGGCTGCCATACGCGCCAAAAAACCCCTCATTATTCATACTCGCTCTGCCTCAGAAGATACGCTGCGCATTATGCAAGAGGAGGGCGCAGGGCGTGTTGGCGGGGTGATGCATTGTTTTACGGAGAGTACGGCAGTGGCACTAGCTGCTATTGAAATGGGGTTTTATATCTCTTTTTCAGGCATTGTGACCTTCAAAAATGCTAAGGATCTGCAAGAAACCTGCCGTCAGGTGCCCTTAGAGCATATGCTGATTGAGACCGATTCACCCTATTTAGCTCCCGTTCCCCATCGTGGCAGGACCAATGAGCCGGCCTGGGTAGCCGATGTAGGCCGTTTTATTGCGGATCTGAAGGGCATTTCTGTAGAAACCGTAGCGCAGCAAACAACAAATAATTTTTTTGATTGTTTTCAGATAGATAGAGCATAAATATGCAGTTAAATGTGACTATTTTGCGGTGGCTTTTATTACGGCCTTTATTGCAGCTCATGGGCTGCTTAAGCTTGTATTTTGCTATTGCCCTAAGTCTTCCTCTTCATTCTCTAGCTCAAACCTCAGTTTATGAGCTGGATGCCATTAAGGCGGCAAAATTTAATGACACCAAGGGCATGGCAGCACTGTTAAGGCAAGGCCTGATTAGCCCCAATATGCGGGACGCCAAGGGAACCCCCTTATTGATGCTAGCGATAGATGATCGCTCAACTGAGGTTATTTATCTCTTAATGGATACGCCTGGCATTGACATCGATGCCGCTAATCGCAAAGGCGAAAATGCCCTCATGATGGCTGCCATATTTGGCCTAATACCTGAAGTGAAGTATTTAGTCGAGAATAAGGCGGCCATCTTTAATCAGTCCGGCTGGACACCCTTGCATTACGCTGCTACTACCGGGCAAACTGAGATCGTTGCTTATCTAATCGAGCAGGGCGCACAAGTCAATGCCCTGTCTGAAAGTAATACCACCCCTCTAATGATGGCAGTACGCTCTGGCAATATTGAAACTGTTAGTGTTCTTCTAAAGAATAGTGCCGATCTACAAATTGTAAATGACCAAGGCTTTACAGCAATTGATGTGGCAGATTTATTTGGACAGGGTGAAATTAGCGTAGGCCTGTCTAGTCGCTGGTTTAAGCTTTATAAACAGAAATATACCCATATGGTGATGCCGCCGCAGAGCAAGTAAGCTGGGCTTAGCTATACTCATTATGCGTATAATCATTATTATGTCAAATAAGAAATAGATATCCATCTAGCCCTCATTAACCCTCTATTTTGACCACAACTACGCATGCCTGAAATTCTCAGTAATCTTCCTAATATTGCTCTTCTTTGGAATGAAATTGCCGCTGACTTAATTCGGCCTGAAATGAAGTTTTTCATTTTTGTGGCAGTGCTGGTGGTACTGATCCATGGCATGCTCGTGCTGCTGATCATGACGGCCTTTCATCAGATTAATAAACACAATATCAACCGTTATCAAAAACAAGTAGACGTCTTAGTCTATTTCTCAGTCATTTTATTGATCTTTGTAAGTCATTTACTCGATATCTTTATTTGGACTTATGCAATGGTTAACCTTGAGGTTTTCCCAAGTGCGTTAAAAACCTTCTATTTTGCTGGCGAAATGTATACCAATTTAGACCATAATGACCCCAGCTTTAAGCTCGGACCAGAGTGGAATATGTTGCCTATTTTGTTGTCCTTTTCCGGCTTATTTGCAGTGGCTATTTCTGGGTCAGCGCTCTACACCCTATTGGTATCCACTTTCACTAAGCCAACTAAAGATGAATAAAGCGCTAAATTGATGGACCTACTAAACTACCTGCCCTCGCTGACCGATCTATTTAAACAAATTTATACGGATATTGGTAATCAGCAAATCTATTGGATTTTAGTTTTTGTCGGCTTGATGCTAACTTTTCACGGCGTCTATGTACTGCTCGTGGTGATTTGTTTTAATGCCATTCGCAGTTGGCTAGTAGATAACTATCGAATTGCTGGTCATTATTTTTATGGCTTTCGTTTAGCGGCATTTATAGCGTATTTTGTGGCTATAGTGCTTATTATTTTAGGGCATCTGATGGATATTGTGCTGTGGACTTACGCCCTAATTCCGCTCAATATTTTTCCCTCCAACCCAGAAAATTTTTATTTTGCTGGTGAAATGTATGTCACTGTAGGCTTTGGTAGTTTTGAGCTTGCTAAGGGCTGGCGCATACTGCCGATCGTGATTGCCTTCTCGGGCATCTTCGCTGCTTCGATGTCGGGCGCCGCTTTATTTAATATGCTGGGTAGCTTAATAAATAAGCGCGAAAGACCCGATATTAACGTGGATGCTAATTCGCCCGCTGCTTAAATACCAATTCAAACACCCTACCGTTTGCTTCTAAGGTGCGCACTCTACCCGGTAGCCATTCCAAATCTTTTGCCAACCAGATGTCAACCTGCCGCTTATATGGGTCAGTTGCCCTTTGAATTAAACGATAGTGCCTTACTGCTGTTTGACCTAAGGAAGGAATCGCATCGGATTTCAACTCCTCACCAAAACTCAGAAATTGCCACATTTCAAGCGTGTTGTAATCGACTACAGGAATTTCACGCACGACCCCTGCTTCATCAATTTTGTCGCTGCCATTTAGCAATGATGCTAACTGAAACATGAGGCTAAAGCGGTCTTGCGTACCGGGTAAGATATCGGGCGTAAATTCAGGCTTTTCAGTAAAAAACATTTTGCCGCTACCTTTTTCGTCACGATCAAAACGGGAATAACGCGGCGGTTTTTCCCCGCGCTGGGTCCAATAAATAGCTGGCGCAAGCCCGTATTTATCGACAACGCCACGTGATTCAAAGACAAACGGTCCAACAAAGGCATACGGCACGTTAATGTAAAGCCGATAACCGCTGTCATTAACAATCCAATCCACTCGCCCTGTTTGGTTAACCTGCCCATCGACAACAGCATCGTAAAAAAGAGTGGCCGAGCTTGGTAAGCGAAACGCCTGTCCTTTTTGGCTTACGCCACCCCCCTCACCTTCTGCATCAGTTCCGCTAGCGCTTGAACTAATCGATGAATTACTGTCAGTTGAAAGTGGCGGCGCTAACTTTTTCTTTTGGCTACGCTTAATTTCAATAGGCTGAGTTTTTTCAACCTTAAGAACAGCCTGCAAGGGTTGCTCTTCTGGAGCAGCAAGCTGATTGCCAAAAGAAATGAAAGGTAATCCAGCAAATAAAATGAGATGCGCAATGACGGAAATTGCCAGCGCACCAAATAGAACTCTTAATCCCAGAAGGCACCTTCCAGTAAGCGGCTTTCTTTAGGTAATTTAGCCGCCAAAAAATCCATTTGATCGGCCAAAATATTACGGCCTTTTAGAATCATATCTTCATATAAACTCGGCGTATAGGGAGCATACAGCAAACTCATGCCAGAGCCTTCGGGGGTGCGATTACCTTTCCGTTGATTGCAGGGGCGACAGGCAATAACTAAATTCATCCACGCATATTTGCCACCGCGACTGTTAGGAATAATATGCTCGGCTTCAGCATCATTTTCTGTAACGCCCTGCCCGCAATATGCGCATAGACCGCGGTCACGCCTAAATAACTTACGTTTGGTAATTGCAGGAATTACATCAAAAAGATTGATGCGTGCTGAGCCTTTGACGGCCAGAATTGAATGTAATTCAATAATTGATTGATGACCAGTAAGGCGAGAAATACCGCCACGCATCACTGCAATTGGATCGCCAAGTGTCCACAGGACACTTTGATCAGCGTAATGCTTAGTCGCTTCTTCAGCATTGACCCAGCATTGGGGAATGCCACCAGCATCTAACTTCAAAATACTAAGCACAACAGCTCCTTTCTGCGATTCGCTTGC
>CANKKB010000033.1 GCA_947482555.1 Burkholderiaceae bacterium
AACTGTAAAATACCCTAAAAAGGATACTACTGCATGGCAGGTCACTCAAAATGGGCCAATATTCAACACCGCAAGGGTCGTCAAGACGAAAAACGCGGCAAGATTTGGACCAAATTAATTCGCGAAATTACCGTTGCCGCCAAACTTGGTGGGGGCGATGTCGCCACGAACCCACGGTTGCGGCTAGCTATTGATAAAGCCAAAGATTCAAATATGCCCAATGATAATGTTCAGCGGGCAGTACAACGCGGCACTGGCTCGCTTGAGGGCGTGAACTATGAAGAAATACGCTATGAAGGTTACGGTATTAATGGTGCCGCTATTATTGTTGACTGTCTCACTGATAACCGCACTCGCACTGTAGCGGAAGTGCGCCATGCCTTTACTAAAAATGGCGGCAATATGGGGGCCGAAGGTTCGGTGGCTTTTTTATTTCGACATTGTGGTCAGCTTTTATTTGCCCCTGGTACCAATGAAGATCAATTAATGGAAGTTGCCTTAGATGCTGGCGCCGATGACGTGATTAGTCATGAAGATGGTGCGCTTGAAGTAATCAGCTCGGTAGCGCTATTTTCCAAGATACAAGAGGCCTTACAAACAGCTAATTTCAAGGCTGAATTAGCCACTGTCAGCATGCGCCCCGAAACCGATATCAGCCTTACAAGTGAGCAACTTGAAGCGATGCAAAAATTACTCGATGCCCTTGAAAATTTGGATGACGTGCAAGCCGTTTATACGAATACTGATTTATGAAATCCTGCGCATGAAATTATTACTCATTGGTTCAGGTGGTCGTGAGCACGCTTTAGCCTGGAAAATGGCGCAATCGCCACTAGTTCAAAAAGTCTTTATTGCCCCCGGAAATGGCGGCACTGCTCTGGCCGCACAACAACAAGCTAGCATTGAAAATCTCGCCATTAGCGATTTCCAAGAGTTAGCCGATTTTGTCAAACGTGAAAATATCGCCTTTACGGTAGTGGGGCCAGAAGCCCCCCTAGCTGCAGGCATTGTCGATTGCTTTCGTCAACAGGGTTTGCGTATTTTTGGCCCTACCCAACTCGCTGCTCAACTCGAATCATCGAAAGATTTTTCAAAAGCCTTCATGAAGCGCCATGGCATTCCAACTGCTGACTACCAAACTTTTAGCGACCTAGCCGCTGCGCATGCTTATCTAGATGCTAAAGGCGCGCCAATTGTGATTAAAGCCGATGGCCTAGCAGCTGGCAAAGGCGTAGTAGTGGCAATGACCCTTCCCGAAGCGCATGCAGCAGTCGAAATGATGCTGGCCGATAATCAATTAGGCAATGCAGGAGCGCGTGTGATTATTGAAGAATTTTTAAGCGGTGAAGAAGCGAGTTTTATTGTGCTGGTTGATGGTAAAAATATTCTTGCTCTAGCTACAAGTCAAGATCACAAAAGATTATTGGATGGTGATCAAGGTCCTAATACTGGCGGCATGGGGGCTTACTCTCCCGCGCCTGTAGTCACTCCAGAAATCCACGCGCGAATCATGCGTGAAGTGATCATGCCCACCGTTAAAGGCATGGCTGCTGATGGTATACCTTATACGGGTTTTTTATATGCAGGCTTGATGATTAATCCCAATGGGCAAATTAAAAATTTAGAATTTAACTGCCGCATGGGTGACCCAGAAACACAACCCATTATGGCGCGCTTACGGAGCGACTTAGTGATAGCATTAGATAAAGCCATCGATGGCAAATTAAACGAAGTGGAATTTGAGTGGGATCGGCGGACCGCCCTTGGAGTTGTTTTAGCTGCTCATAGCTATCCCAATACGCCGCGCAGCGGCGATATCATTACCGGCATTCCGGCTGATTCGGCAGAACATATTACCTTTCATGCAGGAACTAAACTTAGCGGCGATACCCTGCTAACTTCTGGCGGACGCGTATTGTGCGTAGTGGGGCTCGCCGATTCGGCCCGGGTAGCGCAGAGTAAAGCGTATGCAGTAATCGACAACATTCACTTTGATGGCATGCAATATCGCCATGACATTGGTAACCGCGCCATTAATCCAATATGACCAACAGCACAATCGATATCGCCGTTATTAAAGACTATTTTTTAGGTCTACAAAATCGCATCACTACAGCGATTAGCGCTTTAGACGGTAAAGCCTTTATGGTAGATGAGTGGCAAAAGCCTCCGGAGAGCAAGCTGAGGGGTTCGGGTCGTACTTGTATTTTAGAAAATGGCAATGCGCTTGAAAAAGGTGGGGTCGGCTTTTCTCATGTCCATGGCGATCAAATGCCAGGCGCTGCTAGCCAAAATCGTCCTGAGGTTGCAGGTCGCGGCTTTGAGGCAATGGGTGTCTCATTAGTATTTCATCCGCATAACCCCAAGGCACCCACCGTTCATATGAATGTGCGATGTTTTATTGCCCAAGCAGCGAACCAAGAGCCAGTTTGGTGGTTTGGCGGGGGGTTCGATTTAACACCCTACTACGGCTATGAAGAAGACTGTCGTCACTTTCACCAAACCGCCAAAGATGCCCTAGATCCTTTTGGCGCCCATTTACACCACCGTTTTAAGACATGGTGTGATGATTATTTTTACCTTAAGCACCGCGAAGAGCCACGCGGAATTGGGGGCATATTTTTTGATGACTTTAATGAGTTGGGCTTTGAAAAGAGCTTTGCAATGATGCGCTCCGTCGGCGATTCTTTTATTAACGCTTATTTACCGATCCTTGAACGCCGCTATCAAGAGTCCTATACCCCCGAAGAAAAAGATTTTCAAGAATATCGCCGCGGTCGTTATGTTGAATACAATCTTATTTTTGATCGTGGCACTATTTTCGGCCTGCAATCCGGAGGGCGCTCAGAATCGATTTTGATGTCGCTACCGCCCATCGTCAAATGGCGCTATAACTGGCACCCCGAGCCAAACACGCCGGAAGCAAAGTTATATGACTATTATTTGCAACCCCGTAATTGGCTGGCTTAATTTATGTCAATAGAAAAAAATGGTCGCTTGCAGCAGGTTATTGGTATTTTGGGCGGCACCTTTGATCCGCCGCATTGGGGTCATCTCCAACTAGCTAAGTATTTTTGTGCACAATTTAATCTCGATGAGTTAATTTTGGTACCAAGTGGTCAGCCTTGGCAAAAAAGTGTGCAAATTACGCCGGCAGCCATCCGCCTGCAATTAGCTGAGGCAGCAGCGCTGACTTTAATAGCAGAATTAGCGACCCAGCACCTCAAGACTGTAATCACTGTCGACCCGATGGAAATCGAACGGGGCGGTCCAAGCTATACCATCGATACCGTCCAAGCCTTACGTCATGTGCTGGGAAGTGAGGTCAGTATTATTTGGTTAATGGGGGCCGATAGCCTGATGCAATTACCAACTTGGCATGATTGGCAAGGATTACTGCATTATGTTCATTTAGCAGTTGCTAGTCGGCCCGGCCATCCCTATGCCCTCGAACAAAATCCCGCATTAGCTGAATTTGTCAAAGCGCATGAAGCACATTCAGCGATTGAATTAGAAAAACTCCCTAAAGGAAAAATTCTTCTCGACCATCAATTTGCGGTCGATTTATCCTCTTCTGCCTTGCGCCAGCAAAGCGCTGAGCCTGATTTATCCTTTGGGCTGCCAAAAAATATCAGCGACTTAATCAGGCATTTAGGCCTATATCAAAGCAACGAGCGATAAACGCCGATAATGCAATGTTAACTATTTTTTAATCACCTAAGAGCCCATGGAACTTCGTAAATTACAACGCGTCATTGTTGACGCCCTTGAGGATGTAAAAGCCCAAGATATTCGGGTCTTTGATACGAGCGGTCTTAGCGATCTTTTCGACCGCGTAGTTATCGCCACTGGCTCGAGCAATCGGCAAACTCGCTCACTAGCGCTATCCGTACAGGAGGATGTCGAAGCCAATGGCGGCGAAGTGATTTCTATTGAAGGATTAGAAACTGGAGAGTGGGTTTTAGTCGATTGTGGTGATGTCATCGTGCATATTTTGCAGCCGATGTTACGGGCTTACTATCAACTAGAGGGTATGTGGGGCGCCAAGCCAGTGCGAGTAAAACTGGCTGCCGCCAAAAAATTAGTTAAGGCTAGCGAGTAAATTGATTTACTGCGAATAGACTTCATTCAGATGCACCTCACCATTATCTCAGTTGGGCATAAGATGCCCGCTTGGGTTACGATAGCGACCCACGATTACATCAAACGGATGCCTGCTGATTGCAGTATTGCTATTAAAGAACTTAAGCCAGCGCTAAATTCTGCTAAAGACGCAATCCACTTTGAAGCAGCAATTCCTAAAGGCGCCCACGTCATTGCCTTAGATGAACGCGGCCAAGATATTAGCACCCAAGACCTTGCCAATCATTTAGCGCAATGGCGCCAAGATGGAATTAATATCGCTTTTCTCATTGGTGGTGCTGATGGTTTAGATCCAAACTTAAAATCGCAGGCGAATGCGCTCTGGAAGTTATCTAGTCTTACTTTGCCACACGCCTTCGTACGCGTTTTACTCAGCGAACAACTGTACCGGGCTTGGACTATTCTGCAAGGTCACCCCTACCACCGCGAATAATTATGTTTGCTTATATTTATCTTGCTTCGCAAAGTCCTCGCCGTCAAGAGCTCCTCACTCAATTGGGGGTGCGCTTTATTCCGCTACTAGCGTCAAGCGATGAAAATGTTGAGGCTTTAGAAGTTCCCTTGCCAAATGAAACTGCAGATAAGTATGTCGAACGCGTTACTCAAGCCAAAATCGGGGCAGCCCAATTACGCTGGCAAAACCGCGTAAACCAAGACGAAAATTTATCTTGGGCGCCCATTCTTTGCGCTGATACTACAGTGAGTCTTGGAACTAGTGAGGCGCATAAATCACCGCAAAATATTTCGCTTACTGCGGGAGAAATTATTGGTAAGCCCCAAGATGCGCATGACGCTCAACGCATATTGGCAATGCTTAGCGGCAAAGAGCATCGGGTACTCACTGCAGTTTGCGTCTTAGCTGCACCAGATCAAGCCGCCAGCTGTCTCATACAAACTTCGCGGGTACGTTTTGCCAAGCTCGATAAAGCCACCATTCAAGCTTATATTGCCAGTGGCGAACCCCTGGGAAAAGCCGGTGCCTATGGCATTCAGGGGCTTGGGGGCGCCTTGATTGAATCAATCACTGGCAGTTATAGCGGTATTATGGGCCTACCCCTTTATGAAACTGCTCAGCTCCTGACTCAAGCTAAAGTCAGTTTTGGCCTCAATCACACCAACACCAATTAACATGAATGAAGAAATCCTCATTAATATCACCCCCCAAGAGACGCGGGTAGCGATTATTCAAAATGCTGCCGTACAAGAGCTGCGGATTGAGCGCACTCGTCAACGCGGCATAGTCGGCAATATTTATCTCGCTAAAGTAGCTCGTGTCTTACCGGGCATGCAATCGGCTTTTATCGACATTGGCCTAGAACGTACCGGTTTTATGCATGTAGCCGACATTAATCAAAGTAATAATCAAACCCAAATTGAGAAGCTTTTATTTGAAGGACAAAATTTATTAGTGCAAGTTTTGAAAGATCCGCTTGGCACTAAAGGTGCGCGGCTCACCACGCAACTGAGTATCGCTGGTCGTAATTTAGTCTATTTACCAGATCTGGGACGCGCTAATGAAACTGAACCTCATATTGGTATTTCACAAAAAATTGACCAGCCCGAACAACGTGAAGCTATTAAGACACGCATTAGCGCTCTTATGCCAGCGGACGAAAAAGGCAGCATTATTGTGCGTACCAGCGCTTTAGATGCGAGTGATGCCGAACTCCAACTTGATTTTCAATACCTTGCCACGACTTGGCGCAACATTCATGAGGCTACTAGTCAAACTACCGCCCCCGCTTTATTATTTCAAGACTTAAGCCTAGCAGAGCGCGTCTTACGGGATTTAGCGAGTGAGACAACCACCCAAATTCGGGTCGATTCAGCTGAAAACTTTGCCAAGTTATCTTTATTTGCTGCTGCCTACACGCCAAATTTAACTACTAAGCTTGTTCTTCATCGGGGAGAACGTGCGCTGTTTGATTTATTTGATGTTGACGCCGAAATTAATAAAGCCTTAGGGCACCGGGTTGACCTTAAATCGGGCGGCTATCTGATGTTTGATCAAACTGAGTCGATGACTACCATTGATGTTAATACGGGTAGTTTTGTCGGCGGGCGTAATTTAGATGACACGGTATATAAAACTAATTTAGAAGCAGCCCAAGCAATCGCTCGGCAACTACGCTTACGTAATTTAGGCGGCATTATTATTATTGATTTCATTGATATGGACAGCAAAGAACATCAAGACGCCGTACTTTATGAATTGAAACGGTATTTAGAGCGAGACTATACCCGTACTACGGTGAACGATTTTTCTAGTCTGGGCTTAATTGAAATGACGCGCAAACGTACCCGGGAATCCTTAGCCCACATTATGTGTGAGCCGTGCCCTATTTGTGCGGGCAAAGGCGAGGTCAGAACACCCCAAACTGTTTGTTATGAAATTTTGCGGGAAATTATTCGCGAACATCGCCAATTTAATCCTAAAGAATTTCGCATCGTCGCTGCCCCAGATGTGATTGATCTTTTTCTAGAAGAAGAAAATCAATTTTTAGCCATGCTGGGTGACTTTATTAAAAAACCAATTCGTCTGCAGGCTGAAGGCAGTTTTCGCCAAGATCAGTACGATATTGTCTTAAATTAAAGTTTGATCAAAAACTTCTCTTGTTAGCTTAGGCATTAGCAAATTGCAAGCGATGTAAATTGGCGTACATGCCATTATGTGCAATGAGCTCTGCATGAGTTCCATTCTCGATGACTTTGCCATGCTCTAAGACAATGATGCGATTAGCGTGTTCAATTGTCGATAAGCGATGCGCAATCACTAACGTAGTGCGACCGCTCATTAAACGTTCAAGCGCATCTTGTACTTGACGCTCTGATTCAGAATCTAATGCTGAGGTCGCTTCGTCCAAAATAAGAATAGGGGCATTTTTATAAATCGCCCGGGCAATCGCTAAACGCTGGCGCTGACCACCCGACAAACGATTGCCATTATCACCAATCAAACTATCAATGCCTTCAGGAAGTTCACGAATTAATGCTGACAAATTGGCCGCCTCTAAAGCCTCAATAACCCGACCCCGATCAATTCCGCCTTGAGCAGCAGATCCATAGGCTACATTGGCCGCAATCGAGTCATTGAATAAAACCACGTCTTGACTAACAAAGGCAATTTGGCGGCGTAAATCAGTCAATAAGAGATCTTCCAGGGGAATGCCATCAAGGGTAATTTTTCCTTGTGTAGGCCTAAAGAAGCGTGGCAATAAATTGACTAGGGTCGACTTACCACCGCCTGATGGCCCAACAAAAGCTACAATTTCTCCGGGCTGAATATGAAAATCAACTTGCTTTAAGGCGTCTTGACGACCCTCTTCCTGCTCATAAGAAAACGAGACGTTGGTAAATTGAATTTCACCACGGGCTTTCGTCATCGGCGTAGCGCCAAGCTGGCGAGAATCGTCCTCCTCTATCGCCTGGTCGATTAAAGCAAAAATCATTTCTGCAGCGGTCAGGCCGCGTTGCAAAGGCTGATTAATATCAGCCAAATGCTTTAAAGGTGAAATGACTAGCATCATAGCCGTAATAAAGGCCGCAAAACCGCCCACCGTAACACCCTCAGTGGCGGATTGCATTAAGGCCACCACCAATACAACCGATAAGGCCATAGAGGCAATGAGTTGGGTAATCGGCTGATTTAATCCGCCCGCAATTGCCGACTTCAAACCAAACTCCCGTAAGCGATTAGCCTTTTCCATAAAGCGCTGCATTTCATACTCTTCGCCGCCATGCACTTTAATGATCTTATGACCTCCGGCAGTTTCTTCAACGATGTAAGCCAAATCGCTTGTTAAGGTTTGCTGTTGACGATTTAAAGAACGTAGGCGACGATTAATGCGCCCCATGATAAAAGCAATGACGGGAAAAATAATCAACACTAGCAACGTCAGCTGCCAATTGAGATAAATTAAATAGGCAATTAGCCCGATCACCGTCAATGAATCTCTGACCAAGCTGATCAGCATGCCGCCCATAATTGAAAGTACATTATTCACTTCAAAAACAACTGCATTAATTAAGCTAGAAGCCGAGTTTTTTTGGAAAAAATCGGTTTTGGCCCGTAAGAGGCGATTAAACATTTGCTCGCGCAATTTGAGCAAAACTTCAGTAATCACCCGGGTGAGAAGGTAATTAGAAAAAAACTGGGCAAAACTGCGAATAATGGCTAAACCCACTAAAAAGGCGGGAACTTGCCATAATTTGTCGTTCAGTTGTCCCGTAAAACCCCGATCCAATAGGGGCTTCATCAGTGCTGGAATAGCAGTTTCTGACCCTGCAACCAAGGCCATAGCCAGGATCGCCCCTACAATAAGGGCTGCATGGGGCTGTAAATATTGAACTAAACGGGTCAGGGCTACACGGTCTTCAGCATTCATATAATGAATTATGCCCACCTTATCAGTCATACTCATAACTCGCAATGAAGAAGCCAATTTGGCCGACTGCCTAAACTCCCTTGGAGATTTGGCCACGCAGATCGTAGTTGTCGATACCGATAGCACAGATGAGACCCTAAAAATCGCCACCGAGTTTGGTGCGACCATCTCCCAACCTGCTGATTGGCCAGGCTTTGGCCCCCAAAAAAACCGGGCGCTCGACCTTGCTACTGGCGAGTGGGTTTTATCCCTTGATGCTGATGAACGCCTCACCCCAGAACTACGAGCTGAAATTCAGCAGGCTATCGAACACCCCCATCAGCAAACCTGTTTTGCCATTCCGCGCTCATCTTGGTATTGCGGTCGCTTTATGCGCCATTCAGGTTGGACTCCAGACTATGTCAATCGCTTATTTTTACGAGGTACCGCGCGCTTTTCAGATGACTTAGTCCATGAGCAGTTAATTAGCAACGCAAACCATGGCAAGCCCATTGGCAAATTGAAACAGCCGATGTTGCACTATAGTTTTATGAATGCAGCGCAGGTACAACAAAAAATGCAGCGCTATTCCACCGCTGCGGCTGAACAAGCTTTTGCCCGCGGCAAAAAAAGTTCTCCGCAGAAAGCGATCCTGCATGGTGCATGGACTTTCATGCGAACTTATATTTTGCAAGCCGGTTTTCTCGATGGCTCGCAAGGCTTTAGTCTCGCGATTTCTAATATGCAGGGAACGTATTACCGCTATATGAAGTTATGGCGTCTTAATCAACAGCAAATAGCTAATAAAGGCAGGCCACCGGTATGATCTCGATCCTGCTGGCAACCTATAACTGGCCCAAAGCCCTTGCGCTTTGCCTCGATTCTTTACGTACACAAACCGATCTTGATTTTGAGATTGTGATTGCCGATGATGGCTCGGATGACACTACACGGGAGATTATTGATGCCGCAAAAATGCAATTCCCAGTGACTATTACGCATCTGTGGCAAGCAGATATTGGCTTTCGTAAAACCCAAATATTGAATCAAGCAATTGCGGTTGCGCGTGGCGACTATTTCATTTTTCTTGACGGCGATTGCATTGTGCAGCCTGATTTTGTGGCTCGCCATCGACAGCTTGCCCAAACAGGATATTTGGTAACTGGTAGTCGTATCTTGGTTAATGACCAATTAACCCAACGCATTTTGCAGTGGCCAAAATGGAATTTTGCCCAATTTTTAGCGCATAGCTTTGCCTACCGCTTACGCCATGGAATTAACAAGTATTTACCTTTGCATCTGAAATTCGCCGATGGTACTTGGCGACATTACCGTCAATTTGTCTGGCGCCGTATCAAGGGTTGCAATATGGCCTGCTGGCGGAGCGATGCTCTTGCCATTCAGGGTTTTGATGAAAGCATGACGGGCTGGGGCCATGAGGACGCTGATTTTGTCTTTCGTTTACAAAAAAACGGTGTGCTGCGTAAATCTGGCTCATGGTCAACTGAAGTGCTGCATTTATTTCATCGCATTCATGATCAAGGTAATGCTGCTGAAAATGCCGCGCATGTCCGCGCGAAAATTATGGCGAAAGCGAAGGTTGATTTGAAACCACCTAAACGCGTCCTGTTCATAGCTACCCGGCAAATTGGTGATGTGTTAGTCACCACACCCCTCATTCGACGGGCGCGCGAATTATGGCCAAAAGCAGAATTTCACTTTCTTGGTTATCGCGGCAAACTAGATATGCTCAAAGGGAATGCAGATATTCAAGAATGGATTGAAACCGCTGATCGTCCTAATTTTAAGGAATATTTCAGCCTCTTGAAACGTCTCTTTCAACGCTATGATTTAGCCTTAGTAACCCAGCCAAGTGACCGCGCTTATTTATATAGTTTGATAGCTGCGCCGCGGCGCGTCGGCGTTGTTGCCAACCATCCCCAAGGCGAGATCACCCAAGAATCAATCAGTTTAAAAAATGCATGGAAAAAATGGATCAGTTTGCAAAGTATTGAAGTAGATTATTTTCGCCAACACGTAGTAATTGAAAAAATGCGCTTACTAGAGCCCTTTTTAAGTAATGCCACTTTGTTTGCTAATCCGATTGCTGTTATTCCTCCCGCAGCGGCAGATCTAACCCCAGCATTTTTAGCGCAAATTACTGAAGGACTCCGCACAAATAAATTAGCGGTACTTCATACAGGCCCACTAATGGCCTACAAGCGTTGGCCCCTTGCGTATTGGCAAATTTTAGTGGTCTATTTAGTAAGGCAAGGTTGGCAAGTCGTCTTAAGCGCATCGACTGCAGCCCAAGATTTAGAATTAAACGATGCTTTAATGTCACTACTAGATCCCGCCATACGCACTCATGTGGTCGATACCAAAGGTACTTTATCGATTCCGCAAATGGGCAGTTTATTGCGGCAAGCAAAACTTTATGTTGGTATTGATACCTCAATTACGCATTTAGCGGCCGCGTGCGGTACTACTACTATTACCCTTTTTGGCCCTACCCCCCCTAGTAATTTTGGGCCTTGGCCCAATGGCTTTATCGGCACTACACCATATGCGCTAAGGGCCCGCAGTCAAACTGTGGCAAACGTCACTATTTTGCAAGGACCAGGAGAGTGTGTGCCCTGCCGCAAAGCAGGCTGCGATGATCGCGCCGATAGCCGTAGCGCCTGTCTCGACTTATTAGAGCCGAGTGAAGTCATTAGTGCAATTGAAGCAAGTTACTGATACTGCACGACTACTGCATTGGCTTGCTTAGCAGCAAATAACTGATGCAAGCTATGCAAACAAGCATCATCAGGATATAAACGCAATTCATCGGGAAATTGCATTAAGCAAGCCCCGCCTTTTGCTGTTACTGCAGCAGTCAGTGGCAAACCGCGCACCACATCATTGCTGGGTTTCACCCGATTGGCAATCAAATAGGGATCCATTTGGCTGCGCAACATTTTTAAGTCAATACCCGCATCAATGCACACATGCACATTACGCGCAAAGCGTAAACGGGCGCCAGCAATATCCATCACTTGCTCGGCAACAACCCGCATACCACCCGAAAACTTATCTGGCATCACATTGACTTTGGCAATGAGTAGCTCATCTTCCTTAAGCCAAGGTCGATTGGGTTCATAAACTTCGCTATACAAGGTAACTTCCAGAGCAGCTGACCCATCGTCAATTGTTGCAATCATCATGCGACCGCGTTGGCCAGTGAGCATCCGTGCCGAAGTAATAATGCCAGCCACCAATTGATCTTTGCCTTCGGTAATTTTACGCAACGGTTGGCGGACAAAATGCTCAACTTCGAGACGATAGGCATCAAAAAGATGACCAGTAAGGCATAAGCCTAAAGCGGTTTTTTCTTCTTGCAAACGTTTCTTTTCGGGCCAGGCTGGTTCGCGAACTAGCTCAGGTAAATGCTGCTCGCCGTCATCTGCTGAATCAAATAAGCTCACCTGGTGAATTGATGCTTCAGCCTGTTCAGCCGCCTCAATTGCCCGTGCTAATGAAGCTAAAAGCGTGGCCCGAATATCGTATCTTTTTGCTCCCGAGTTTTGCTCAACAGGATATAAAACATCAAAAGCACCCGCGCGCAATAAAGCTTCAATGGCGCGACGATTCACTTGGCGCCGATCGATGCGCGCACAAAAATCAAATAGGTCTTTAAAGGGGCCGCCATTTTCCCGTACTTTTACTAAGGCTTCAATGGCTGCTTCACCTGTGCCCCGCACCGCGCCTAGGCCATAGCGAATTTGATGCAGTGGGAAGCCAATATCGTCTTCGGCCATGCGCAAGGGAGTAAATTCATAGGTTCCGGTATTGATGTTCGGCGGCAAAACAGTAATGCGATTTTGTAAGCAATCGTCATACAAAATTTTGACTTTATCCGTATCATCCATCGCCAGCGATAAGTTAGCTGCCATAAATTCAGCGGGATAATGCGCTTTAAGCCAAGCAGTTTGATAAGCTAATAAGGCATAGGCTGCAGCATGGGATTTGTTAAATCCATAACCCGCAAAGCGCTCCATCAAATCATAAATTTCGTGTGCTTTGCCCTCACTAATTCCGCCTTGCTTCGCGCCATCACTAAAAATTTTACGATGCTGCGCCATTTCTTCGGGTTTTTTCTTGCCCATCGCACGACGCAGTAAATCAGCGCCACCTAAAGAATATCCCCCAATGGTTTGAGCCATTTGCATCACCTGCTCTTGGTAAACCATGATGCCGTAAGTTTCTCGCAATACAGGCTCAATACGGGGGTCGGGATATTCGACTTTTTGTCGACCATGCTTGCGACTAATGTAATCAGGAATAAGATCCATTGGCCCTGGACGATATAAAGCAACCAGGGCGATAATATCCTCAAAGCGATCAGGCTTGGCCTCGCGCAGCATACTTTGCATGCCACGACTTTCCAATTGGAAGACTGCAACAGTATTGGCCTTTTTCAGAATATCAAACGGCGCAGGATCATCAAGCACGATTTCACCAATATTCCAGTGCTTTCGTTCCGCATGTAATGCGCGAATCCAGCGTTCAGCAGCAGCTAAAATGGTCAGTGTAGTTAAGCCTAAAAAGTCAAACTTCACTAGGCCAATGGCCTCAACATCATCTTTATCAAACTGACTAATAACCGTATGGCTATCTTGATCTTTAGAGTCTTGCGTATAGAGCGGACAAAAATCAGTTAACTTACCTGGGGCAATTAAAACGCCTCCTGCATGCATCCCCACATTGCGGGTGATGCCCTCTAATTGCTGAGCTAAAGCTAATAATTGTTTAACTTCATCTTCATTTTTTTCACGCTCGGCTAATTGTTTTTCTTCTTTTTTAGCCATTTCAATCGTTACAACTTGACCAGGCTTATTTGGCACTAACTTCGCAATACCGTCGACAAAGTTATAGCCTTGTTCAAGAACGCGCCCAACATCCCGAATGGCTGCCCGCGCAGCCATCGTGCCAAACGTCACAATTTGGCTTACGGCATCTGCGCCGTATTTATCTTTCACGTATTGAATGACACGGTCACGACCATGTTGACAAAAATCAATATCAAAGTCGGGCATGGAAACCCGTTCTGGATTTAAAAAACGTTCAAAAAGTAAGTTATATCGCAAAGGGTCAAGATCAGTAATTCCTAATGAATACGCCACTAGAGAGCCGGCTCCTGAACCACGGCCTGGACCAACAGGTACATCATTATTTTTTGCCCAATTAATGAAGTCAGCCACAATTAAAAAGTAACCTGGAAAACCCATTTGCTCAATGGTTTTGACTTCGAAAATTAAGCGCTCACGATAGCGAGACTCGTTAGCGAAACGCTCTTCAGGAATAGGAAAATTGCGCTCAAGATGACGTACCAAGCCCACTTCAGCTTGTTGCAATAAATAATCGCCTAAGGTAATTCCGGGGGGCGTCGGAAATTCGGGCAAACGTGGTTGACCTAATATCAAAGACAAATTACAACGCTTGGCAATTTCTACAGTATTCGCTAGCGCGCTGGGCAAATCGGCAAAACGCGTCGCCATTTCAGCTTGGGTTAAAAAATATTGATCAGTAGTAAATTTTTTCTGGCGCCGCGGGTTACCTAGTAGCTCGCCTTCAGCAATACAAACGCGTGCTTCATGTGCCGTGAAATCCTCTTTTTTCAGGTATTGCACGGGATGCGTTGC